>CAYPZE010000036.1:0-15306 GCA_964415305.1 uncultured Methylotenera sp. | reverse complement strand
TGGGTGCACTTAGGAAATGCCGTGAAATGGCTGCACTTCAACCATGGTGCCTGCCGCCAGTGCGGTCGTGGATTCATCTAGCACAATAAAGCAATTGGCCATGCTCATGCTGCTTAAAATGCCAGAGCCTTGTTCGCCTGTGGTTTTGACTTTCCAGTGTTCGCCGTCTTTAAATAATATGCCGCGCTGAAACTCGGTACGTCCGGCGGCTTTTTTAATCGCGCTCACACACTCAACCCTAAATGCAGGCTGGGTCAAGGCGCTGGCACCCATCAGACTTTTAAGCGCGGCTTGTACAAATTGGTAAAAGGTCACCATGGTAGACACCGGGTTGCCGGGTAAACCAAAATAATGTGACTGGCCAATTTTGCCATAGGCCAGCGGACGACCCGGTTTCATATTGATTTTCCAGAATAAGACCTGGCCATGTTTTGCCAGCAGTTGCTTCATAAAGTCAGCTTCACCTACTGAAACGCCGCCACTGGTTATCACGACATCATGCGCTGCAGCTGCGTCTAATAATGTTTTTTCGAGGGCGACAGGGTCATCGGCGACGTTGCCGAGGTCATGCATGTCTACGCCCAAGGCTTGCAACATGCCCCATAAGCTATAACGATTGCTGTCGTAAACCTGGCCAGCTTGCAAGGGCCGACCGACGCTGACCAGCTCATCGCCGGTACTGAAGAAAGCGACTTTTAAACGGCGATAAACCCGAATCTCGGCAATGCCAAGTGAGGCCAGCAAGCCCATATCGGCAGCTTGTAGTTGGTGTCCACGCAACAGCACGGTCTGGCCCAGCGCAATATCTTCTCCGGTCAGGCGGATATTGGCACCCACGGATGGGGTGTTGAGTAGGGTGACTTTCCCATTTTCAGTTACGGTATGTTCCTGCATGACAACGGTATCTACACCGGGCGGAATTACCGCGCCGGTCATGATTTTGACACAAGCGCCTGCCGGTAACGCACCGGTAAATGGATTACCCGCAAATGCGGTGCCGACGATTTTCAGTGGTTGTGTGGCTTCTGCATGTCTAAAAGCAAAACCATCCATGGCCGAGTTGTTGTGCCCAGGAACATTCATGCCGGAAGTCACGGCCACTGCCAGTGTGCGCCCCAGCGCCTGCTTGATATTGATGGTTTCGGTGTCTTGGACGGGCGATAAAAATTGCTGGATATACTGGCGTGCTTGCGTCACAGACATGGCGTTCGGGTCGTAATCGTCTGCGCAGGAAGGGTTGTTGGCCAGTTGCTGCAAAAGTGTTTGGTTATTCATGACGGCTAAGAGGGGGATTGGTTGATGTTAGTAAACGCTTGCTCATCTTCAAAGCTCACAAATACGTGGGGATGTTGGGCTTGCCAGGCACTAACCCGGTGCTGGCCTTGTTGCAAAAAAGCAGCCAGGTCGGCGTGTAGTCGGCGTGGCATCAGACAAAATACCGGATGTGGGCCACTGGCACTGCGGGCAATCGCCAGCATGGTGGGGCTGTGATGCATCGCCATTGTTTGTTCGATTGCCTGGCGCAGGCGGCTGGCTAAGTCTAGGGGTAATAATGGTGAGTCACAAGGTACGCTGAGCACCCAGTCGGTGGTGGCGTGATGCATGCCAGCCAGCATGCCTGCGAGTGGGCCATCAAACTGATCGTTAGCATCGGTGACCACCGGGAGATCGTATTCTTGGTATTGATCGAGGTTGCGGTTGGCGTTAATGATGACCTGATCTACTTGCGGCTGTATGCGCTCCAGCACATGCGCGACCATCGGTTTATACGGCTCGTTGGGTTTGTGTTGATAGTTAACCAAGCCTTTATCAACGCCGCCCATACGCATGCCGCGGCCACCGGCCAGAATCACTGCGGTAATCTGCATTAACCACCTGTGTGTGACATAAAGCGGATCACCGCAGGCGTGGCGCGCCGCAAATCAAAATCATGGCCTTCTGGCTTGATGCGCATGCCATGCAAAATGCCATCAATCAGCGGTTGATCATCTTCAGGGTGATCACGTAGTAGCGGCAGTAAATTTACTTGGTGATCTTGCCCCAGGCACAAAAACAGTTCGCCCTGGCAGGTAATGCGCACACGGTTACAACTCTCACAAAAGTTGTGACTATGCGGCGAAATAAAGCCAATTCTGGTTGGCTGGCCATTGACCTGCCAATAACGCGCAGGCCCGCCTGTTCTGTGGGTGCTGGGTGTGAGTGAGAACTTACTTTTTAGCAGAGCGAGCGTGTCGGTATTGCTGACGCAACTTTGTTCGCGGTCATGCGCCACGGCGCCGAGCGGCATCTCTTCAATAAAGCTGATATCGACCTGTTTTTCAACCGCAAAGTTGACCAGCGCCTCGGCTTCATCGTCGTTGATGCCACGCATCAGTACGCTGTTGATTTTAATATTATCAAAGCCAGCAGACTTGGCTGCGTCTAGCCCGGTGAGCACTTTGGATAACTCCCCGACGCGGGTGATGGTTTTAAAGCGTTTTGCTTGCAGGCTGTCGATGGAGATATTAATGCGTTTGACGCCAGCGGCTTTGAGCGCCACGGCATACTTGTCCAACTGGCTGCCATTGGTGGTGAGTACGCATTCATCCAGCCCGGGCAAATGGCCAATCTCTTCAAACAGCCACAGGGCGTTTTTGCGTACCAAAGGTTCACCACCAGTGATGCGAACTTTACGCACGCCCATACGGACAAACAGTTTAACCAGGCGTGCACATTCTTCGAGTGACAACACGGCATCGCGCGGCAGAAAAGTCATATCTTCTGCCATGCAGTACTGGCAACGGAAATCACAACGGTCAGTGATCGACAGGCGGATATAGTCCACCCGCCGACCAAACTGGTCGATCAATTGTGAAGGAATGTTGTCAGTGGTTTGCATGACGGTATCAAGGTCTAAAGTAATTCGTATTTTATGCCCTTTTTAGGCTTTCACAAGGCATAAATAGAGGATATGATTCGAGGGTGATGGAATGTAACTAAATTGTAACTAGTTAAATGTGAGGTCGGTTTGGATAACACATTAAGCCATAAGCAACATGCGCAAATTCAGGCGCATATTCAAGCACATCAGCATGTGCCAGGTGGGCTGATGCCTTTGTTGCATGCGATTCAGGACGATATCGGCTACGTGCCAGAAGTCGTTTATCCAGAGATCGCCAAAGCGCTGGCCCTGTCGGTGGCCGAGGTGCATGGTGTCGTTTCTTTTTACCATCATTTTCGTACGCATCCGATTGGCAAGCATGTGCTGCAAATCTGTCGCGCAGAGTCTTGTCAGTCCATGGGGTCTGACAAACTGGAGGCCGCTCTCAAAGCCAATCTGGGGGTTGATTACCACCAGACCACCGCTGATGGTAATGTGACGTTGTTGCCGGTCTATTGCCTGGGTAACTGTGGCTGTTCGCCTGCCGTCATGCTCGATGATGAAGTCTATGGACGCATGAGTGCCGAAAAAGTTGCTGATTTAATCACCGAGGTGTGCCATGGTTAAAGTCTATGTGCCGATTGACTCGACAGCGCTGTCATTAGGGGCTGAACGCACGGCGAAAAAAATCATGCAAGAGGCGCAGGCGCGAGGCATCGAAATCACGCTGGTGCGCAACGGTTCACGTGGTTTGTTCTGGCTGGAACCGCTGGTGGAAGTTGAAACGGCGCAAGGCCGTGTCGCCTTTGGCCCGGTGCAGCCCTCAGAGGTCGCTGGCTTGTTTGATGCAAACTTCACTCAAGCGCAGGCTGACAAAGCCAAAGCCCATCCTTTGTATTTGGGCTTGACCGATGAACTGACCTGGCTGAAAAAACAGCAACGTTTAACCTTTGCCCGCGTTGGCATCACTGATCCGCTTTCACTCGAAGACTATCTGGCGCATGACGGTTATCAAGGCCTCAAGAATGCCCTGGCCATGTCCGGCGCCGATATTGTCAAAGCGGTGACCGACTCAGGGTTGCGTGGTCGTGGTGGCGCCGCTTTCCCTACCGGTATCAAGTGGAATACCGTACTCAATGCCCCGGCTGAGCAGAAGTATGTGGTGTGTAACGCTGATGAAGGCGATTCCGGCACTTATTCTGACCGCATGATCATGGAAGATGATCCTTTTGTGTTGATTGAAGGCATGACGATTGCCGGGATTGCCGTGGGCGCGACACAAGGCTATATCTATCTGCGCAGCGAATATCCGCATGCGCTGAAAACACTCAACGAAGCCATCCGTCAGGCCAATCTGGCAGGCTATCTGGGCGAAAATATTCAGGGCTCTGGCCATACTTTCCATCTCGAAGTACGCCGTGCTGCGGGCGCTTATGTGTGTGGCGAAGAGACCTCATTGCTGGAAAGCCTGGAAGGCAAGCGTGGCTTGGTGCGCTTTAAACCACCGTTGCCTGCGATTGAAGGTTTGTTTGGCAAGCCGACCATTGTCAATAATGTGATTTCGCTAGCGACCGTGCCGATTATCCTGGACAAGGGCGCGCAATATTATGCCGATTACGGTATGGGCCGTTCGCGCGGCACCTTGCCTATCCAGCTGGCGGGCAATTTAAAACAGACCGGCCTGGTCGAACTGGCGTTTGGGGCGACCTTGCGCGAGTTGCTGTATGACTATGGAGGTGGTTCTGCATCGGGGCGGCCGATTCGTGCCGTACAAGTCGGTGGCCCATTAGGGGCTTACCTGCCAGAAAGCCAGTTTGATACGCCGCTGGATTATGAAGCATTTACCAAGATTTGGGCCGTACTCGGCCATGGCGGCATTGTGGCGTTTGATGAGAGTGTCGATATGGCCAAGATGGCGCGCTACGCCTTTGAGTTTTGTGCCGTTGAAAGTTGTGGCAAATGTACGCCATGCCGCATAGGCTCGACGCGCGGCGTTGAGGTGATGGACAAGATTGTGGCAGGCCAGAACCGTGCCAAGCAGGTGCATTTGCTGCGTGACTTGTCTGACACGATGTTGAATGGATCTTTGTGTGCGCTGGGCGGCATGACGCCTTACCCGGTGTTGAGCGCTTTGAATCATTTCCCTGAAGATTTTGGTCTAAGTAATAAAGAAGCTGCTGCCTGAAGGTAGCAAAGGATGACGTTATGGATGACATCAACTACACCTCTTCCCAATCGCAAGCACCGAAGTATGATCCTGACAAGGATTACGGCACGCCCAAGTCAGACAGCACCACCATGGTGACGCTGAATATTGACGGTGTCGATGTGACTGTGCCTGATGGAACCTCGATTATGCATGCGGCACAGTTGGGTGGTGTGACCGTGCCCAAGCTGTGTGCGACCGACTCATTGGAACCGTTTGGCTCCTGTCGTTTGTGCCTGGTTGAGATTGAAGGCCGTCGCGGCTATCCGGCTTCTTGTACCACGCCGGTGGCGCCAGGGCTTAAGGTCAAAACACAAACACCTAAACTGGCCGATGTGCGCCGTGGTGTCATGGAGTTATATATTTCTGATCATCCGCTGGATTGCCTGACCTGTGGCGCCAATGGTGATTGCGAGCTGCAAGACATGGCGGGCGCTGTTGGGCTGCGCGAAGTGCGTTATGGCTATGACGGCGAGAATCACCTCGGTCAGGCCAAGGATGAATCCAATCCCTATTTCACCTTTGACCCGTCTAAATGCATTGTCTGTTCGCGTTGTGTGCGTGCCTGTGAAGAAATCCAAGGCACATTCGCCCTGACGATTCAGGGCCGTGGTTTTGAGAGCAAGGTGTCTGCCGGTAACACCAATTTTCTAGACTCAGAATGTGTGTCTTGTGGTGCATGTGTGCAAGCTTGCCCAACTGCGACCTTGATGGAAAAAACCGTGATTGAGGCGGGTACGCCAGAACACAAAGTCACCACGACTTGTGCTTATTGCGGGGTCGGTTGCAGTTTTGATGCCGAAATGAAAGGCGAACAGGTGGTGCGTATGACACCGAGTAAAGAAGGTGGCGCCAACCACGGTCATAGCTGTGTCAAGGGACGTTTTGCCTGGGGCTATGCCACCCATGCTGACCGCATCACCACGCCTATGATCCGTAAAAGTATTCATGATCCCTGGCAAAAAGTGGGCTGGGATGAGGCGTTTAATTATGCTGCCAGCGAAATCAAGCGCATTCAAGCCCAATATGGCAAGGAGTCAGTGGGTGGTATTACCTCCAGCCGCTGTACCAATGAAGAGGTGTATGTCACACAAAAGCTGATTCGTGCGGTGTTTGGCACTAACAACGTGGATACCTGCGCCCGGGTTTGCCACAGCCCGACTGGCTATGGCTTAAAACAAACCCTGGGTGAATCCGCTGGTACGCAAACGTTTGACTCTGTGATGAAGTCCGATGTGATTTTTGTCATGGGCGCTAATCCGACCGATGGTCACCCGGTGTTTGGTTCAATGATGAAACGCCGTTTGCGCGAAGGCGCCAAACTGATTGTGGTCGATCCGCGTGAAATTGACCTGGTAGACAACTCGCCGCACGTGCGTGCCGACTATCACTTGAAACTGCGCCCAGGGACTAACGTGGCAATGATTTCGGCGATTTCACATGTGATTGTGACTGAGGGCCTGGTGCAGGAAGACTTCGTCAAAGCGCGTTGTGAGTGGGATTCATTTGCGGCCTGGCGTGACTTTGCTGCCAAGCCTGAAAACTCGCCAGAAGCATTGGAAAAAGAGTTAGGCGTGCCAGCCAATGTCGTGCGTGAGGCTGCGCGTTTATATGCCACTGGCGGTAATGCAGCGATCTATTATGGCCTGGGCGTGACTGAGCATAGCCAGGGCTCTACCACCGTCATGGGCATTGCCAACCTCGCCATGGCAACCGGCAACCTTGGCCGCGAAGGCGTGGGCGTGAACCCGTTACGCGGCCAGAACAACGTACAAGGCTCATGTGACATGGGCTCCATGCCGCATGAGTTCCCGGGTTATCGCCATGTGTCGGATGACGAAACGCGGGCGCAATTTGAGCAAGCCTGGGGCGTCAAGCTGAGTGCCGACCCTGGGTTGCGGATTCCTAACATGCTGGACCTGGCCGCTGAAGGCAGCTTTAAAGCGGTGTATTGCGTGGGGGAGGATATTGCGCAATCTGACCCTGACACCCAGCATGTGACACATGCACTGGAGAGTATGGAGTGCGTGATTGTGCAGGACTTGTTCCTGAACGAAACCGCTAAATTTGCCCATGTGTTTTTTCCGGGTGCATCTTTCCTGGAGAAAAACGGCACATTTACCAATGCAGAGCGTCGCATTTCGCCAGTACGCAAAGTGATGACGCCCAAGAATGGTCTCAGAGACCATGGTAATCATGAGGCCGGGATGGAAGACTGGGAGATTACCGCTAAGTTTTCCGAGGCGTTGGGCTACGCTATGCACTACAGCCACGCCAGTGAAATCATGGACGAAATTGCCGCTCTGACGCCAACTTTTACTGGCGTCAGCTTTAAAAAGCTGGATGAACTGGGCAGTATCCAGTGGCCATGTAATGATGAAGCACCGACAGGCACGCCGACTATGCACGTCGATGAATTTGTCCGCGGTAAGGGTAAGTTCTTTATTACCCAATATGTGCCGACCACTGAACGCGTGAACCTGAAATATCCGTTGATCCTGACTACTGGCCGTATCCTGTCGCAATACAATGTGGGCGCGCAAACACGCCGCACACAAAACGTGGCCTGGCATCATGAGGATGTGATTGAAATCCATCCGCACGATGCTGAAGACCGCGGTATTGCTGAGGGCGATTGGGTCGGTATTAGCAGTCGCGCGGGTCAAACCGTGTTGCGTGCCAAAATTACCGAGCGCGTGCAGCCAGGCGTGGTGTATACCACCTTCCATCACCCTGAGTCAGGCGCCAATGTGATCACCACTGACAACTCCGACTGGGCAACCAATTGCCCTGAATACAAAGTCACGGCAGTACAAGTGTCCAAAGTGAACCAGTTATCTGATTGGCAACAGCGTTACCGCGCATTTAGCGATACGCAAGTTGAATTGTCGGGAATGGATCCGCACACGGTTGTGTCTTGATGACAGAGGAAGTCGATGTGAAAGATTGCCCATTGCCTGTGAGCAGTGAGTGGTCATCGATGTCTGCCGAGCAGGCAGTGAGTGCGCTGACTGTGACCCGCTGGCGCGAAGGGCAGACTGTTGTTTTGCCCGATGCCGTGGCACAAGAAGTGCCGATTGCGCTGGTGTATAACGGTATATCGCATGTGGTGATGCTGGCGACCCCGGCCGACCTTGAGGATTTTGCCTATGGTTTTTCGTTTACTGAGGGCATTATCACGCATCGTAGCCAGATTTATGGCGTAGAGGCAAAGGCCTTATTTCACGTGCATGGCCAATTGCAAGGCGTAGAGCTGCATATTGAGTTGGCGACGCAGCAATTTACGGCGCTCAAGGCCCAGCGCCGTAATTTAACTGGGCGCACAGGCTGTGGCTTATGTGGTGCCGAGAGTTTGCAGCAAGTATTTAAACAGCCCAAGTCAGCCACCAGTGCGTTGGTGGCCGTGTCATCGACGGCCATTGATGCCGCGCTGCTGGGCTTGAAATCACAGCAACCGTTACAGCAACTAACGGGTGCCACGCATGCGAGTGCGATTGCAAATACACAGGGGCAGGTGGTATGCGTGCGCGAAGATGTGGGCAGGCATAATGCACTGGATAAACTGATTGGCAGCCTGTTGCGGCAGGAGTGTGATTTTTCAACGTTTTGGCCGCAGCATTGGGTATTGACGACCAGTAGGGCCAGTTACGAAATGGTGCAGAAAGTGGCCATGGCTGGCGGGCAGGCGCTGATTGCTTTGTCTGCGCCTACCGCATTAGCGGTGAGTCTGGCACAAGAGTATGGATTTTTGTTGGTGGGTTTTGCCAAAATCGGGCAGTGCGTGGTGTATAGCGGCGCCCTGTCAGAAACTGACGCACGTGAGTCTTGCTAGAAAGAGTGTAAGCCTATGGAAGTGGAAAAACTAATTAAAATGGCCAACCAGATTGGTGATTTCTTCGAAGCCAATCCAGATGTGGAAGAAGCGAAGCTGGAGATTGCCAGTCACCTGAAAAAATTCTGGAATTCAGTGATGATTAAATCATTGGTTGCGCATGTGCAGCAGCATCAAGGGCAGGGCCTGCATCCCAGAGTGCTCGCTGCCATCCAGCAACACGTGCAGGCATAAGTGATTTCGGTCTGCGCGTATGATTACTTAGCGCGATGTGCGACTAACCCTCCGCCTTAAAAACTCCTTAATGGCGCTGTAGTAACCTGAAAGATTCCCTATTTTGGCGGGTTTGTTCGCCTTCCCAGATCACGCGCCATTCTTCACCAGGCAGTAGATGGCGTTTACCTGGCTGGTCTTCAATCAGATATAAATCACATTGCGTTGATTTTGCTTGTTCATTATCTTTGAGGTGTATGCCCGCATGATAATGCAACAGATCCTCTTGTGAGGCGCCAATATTCTGGGCATGTATGCATTTGTAATGCGCAGGCAGATGTTTGCGTAAGTCTTCAAACAGCGGCTGGTAGGTGCGTGCCGCCTCTATCATCGGTAGCCATAAGCTCATGAATACTGTCCAGGCGCAGGTCATGCCGATTGCCCAGTTAGTGGCGCTGGAGCGGTTGGAATGCTTGGCGCGTAATACGATAGATAGCCAAATGAGCGTCACCGCGACAGCAATCGCACCATAGAGCAGGCTAAAGCGGATGGTTTCCAAGCCAGATAAGTAACTCAGGCGCTGGTAAAGTTTTACCGGTGAACCATTCAGCATGGCCCACCAGCCCAACCAGGCCATGGCAATCAAAATGCCAAACAGAATCAGGCCGAACCAGTTTAAGGCGCCGGCTGCGCCACGTTTGAGCGTTTCTATGCTGCCCGCAGCCAATACGGTTAATGGTACCAGCAGCGGTAATGCGCTGACTTCGCTGCGGTCACTCATAAAGCCAATCAATATAAACGCAATGCTAAAGAAAATAAGGCCAAGCTGAAAGCGATAGGTGGTCAGTACTGAGTGCCTGAATCGCCAAACGCCCCACATGGCAAACGGCAGTGCTGGCCAGGCATACCAGGCAAGCGTTCTTAAAAAGTAGCCATGATTACCGGGTAGCTGTAATTGCCATTGCGATTGCCACCAAGCGTGCCATAGCCCAGGCGCCCATTGCTGGCAAAGCCAGCACCAGAGCAATATCCCTGGCAAGGCAAGCAGAATGCCAGCCAGCATGGCGCGATAGGTCGGGCGATGCTGTCGAATATCTGGCACCAATAACAGGCAGATGACTGAAAGAGTGATGGTGAGTGCGGGTACCACTCCACCTGCTAAAAAGGCGATTAACATGCCTGTGCCTAGCAACCACATGGCGCGTATCGGTTTGCGCATGACTAGCGCCAGCGCGTAAAAAGCCATGCTGATGCCACTGAGTGCAGCCACCGCAGGCATCATGGTGTGCGCGCTAACGACCAGCCCCAGACAGCCGATAAAAATAAAATTGGTTTGACGGCCGACGCCCAGATTCCATAACTCGCGGCCACTCAGTCCGGTCATAATCAGGGTGACCAGCATCCAGATACCGACACTAAGTCTGGCGGCGTCGTGCGTAGGCAATAGGGGGGATAATAAATGAGCAAAGCCAGTGGCGGCCCAATAGAATAAAGGTGGAGTTTCTAGCAAGGGATGTCCGGCAGAGACTGGAGCAATCCAGTGGCCTTGCGTCCAGCTATCTGCAGACAGAAACGGAAAGTCGATCAGGGTTTGAATGATGCTCGCTGATTGCGATTCAAATGGTTTCCATGGCGAGTGGCCGATTAATCCGACACACAGCCAGATGGCACATAGCAAAATCAGCAAATGTGTTTTTGCACGCTCACCTACCTTGGCGCGCGGCGTGGCCATGTTTTCTTGCCAGTCGTGATCAATATAAAACTGCATGGATATGAAGCTGTCTGGTTGAAACCTATCTGGTTGAGTGCGCGTCGCAGAATGCCTGCATCATGACAGTGTGATATTACGCCTGAAATGCCACGCTATAAAAACAAAAAAGGCAGCCATGCTGCCTTTCTGGACCAACTTCGCCGAAATTACATGCCGTATTTTTGGCGGAATTTCTCAACGCGACCAGCCGTATCCACGATCTTCTGTTTGCCAGTGTAGAACGGGTGGCATTGTGAACATACTTCAATGTTCAGGTCTTTGCCTGTAGTAGAACGGGTTTGGAATTTGTTGCCACAGCTACATGTGACGTTGATTTCCGGGTAATTTGGGTGAATGTCAGCTTTCATGCTTTTCTCTCTAATCTGTAAGCAGTTGCAGTAAACGCGCGATTATCTATGATTTTTATGGATTTATCAATAGTTAAATCATAAATAATCGCATCCAGGGCGACATTAGCCGCGACGCATGCTGTCGAAGAAGTCGTTGTTGCTCTTGGTCGCCTTGATCTTGTCGAGCAAGAACTCCATCGCCTCGAGGTCGTCCATTGGATAAAGCAATTTGCGCAATACCCAGATTTTTTGCAGCACATCTTTATCCAGCAGCAGCTCTTCGCGGCGAGTGCCAGATTTGTTGACGTTGATGGCTGGGTAGGTACGTTTCTCGGCCATACGTCTATCCAGATGGATTTCCATGTTGCCGGTACCTTTAAATTCTTCGTAAATCACGTCATCCATACGTGAGCCGGTGTCCACCAGCGCTGTCGCGATAATCGTGAGTGAGCCACCTTCTTCGACGTTACGGGCCGCACCAAAAAAGCGTTTTGGTTTTTGCAAGGCGTTCGCATCCACACCGCCGGTCAATACCTTGCCTGAGGATGGAATCACGGTGTTATAAGCGCGGGCCAGACGGGTGATTGAATCCAGCAGAATCACCACGTCTTTTTTGTGTTCTACCAGGCGCTTGGCTTTCTCAAGCACCATTTCGGCTACTTGTACATGGCGCGTCGCCGGCTCATCAAACGTCGATGCCACCACTTCGCCGCGCACAGAGCGCGTCATTTCAGTCACTTCTTCCGGGCGCTCATCAATCAGCAACACGATCATGATACAGTCTGGATGGTTGGCAGTGATCGCATGCGCAATGTTTTGCAGCATGACAGTTTTACCGCTTTTCGGGCTGGCGACCAGCAATGCGCGTTGGCCTTTACCAATAGGTGCAATCATGTCGATGACGCGGCTGGTAATGTTTTCTTCGCCACGGATTTCACGTTCCAGAGTCAGCGGCACGGTCGGGAACAGCGGCGTCAGGTTTTCAAACAGAATCTTGTGCTTGGTGTTCTCAGGCGCTTCGTTATTCACGCTATCCACTTTGACCAGGGCAAAATAACGCTCGCCATCCTTAGGCGTGCGAATTTCACCCTGAATGCTGTCACCTGTGTGCAGGTTAAAGCGGCGAATTTGCGAAGGCGAGACGTAAATATCGTCAGGGCCCGCCAGGTAGGAGGTATCTGGAGAGCGCAAAAAGCCGAATCCGTCAGGTAATACCTCCAGGGTGCCATCGCCAAAAATGCTGTCGCCTTTTTTAGCCTTGTTTTTAAGGATCGCAAAAATAAGATCTTGCTTGCGCATGCGGCTGGCATTTTCAATGTCATTGGCAATGGCCATGTCGACCAGTTCGGTCACGGGGAGATGTTTGAGGTCGGATAAGTGCATTGAGTAACTCGCTAGACTGAGAAACGGCGGAGAGATTGAAAAGAAAACCCGGTTTCGCAGACTGGAAACCGGGTAAGTAGATTAAATGTTGCTGTCGATAAACGCGCTGAGTTGAGACTTGGACAATGCGCCGACTTTAGTCGCTTCTACATTGCCGTTTTTAAACAACATCAGGGTTGGAATGCCGCGAATGCCGTATTTTGGCGGCGTATTCTGGTTATCATCAATATTCAGTTTTGCCACTTTCAGGCGACCAGCGTATTCTTTGCTGATGTCATCCAGAATCGGCGCAATCATCTTACAAGGGCCGCACCATTCTGCCCAATAATCCACGAGTACAGGAACTGTGGATTGCAATACTTCTTGTTCAAAGCTGGCGTCGCTTAAATGGGTAATGTTGTCGCTCATTATTGCCTCTTAAGAATGGTGAAGAATTTAAATCAAATGTAGACTGGATTTAAACAGAAAATTTTTGAAAGTGTGGCTAAATTTTGTTTGAATTAGTAATTTGCTGAAAGATGAAATTACCAAACGAGATACTAACTAGTATAACAACAGTTTTCTAGCATAATCAAGTTTTTTCCGTCTATGCTAATCAGTATGGGGAACGTTTTGATTAAAAACAAGGGCTGCGGCATGTTATTTCATCCATTAAAGGTGGTGATGTTGGGCATATGCCTGATGACGAATTGCCTGGCTGCCGCGCCTCTGGCGAACTGGCACATGCAGGATATGGCAGGACAGGTCCATCAACTTGCTCAGTATAAAGGTCGGTGGCTGGTAGTGAATTATTGGGCGCCCTGGTGCCCGCCCTGTCTTGAAGAAATGCCGCAGCTGGTGACCTTTTATGATGCCCATGCCAAAGAGGGGGTGATGGTGTTGGGGGTGGCTGTGAAGTATGAGTCCGTACAAAGTGTGCAGAAATATGCGGACGATATGCTGATTTCTTACCCGATTGTACTTGGGGATGCGCAAAAGATGGCAATACCAAGCGCTGAGGTGCTGCCGACCACTTATATTTATGCGCCAGATGGTTCGCTTTATAAAATTAAACGCGGCGCCTTGAGCAGGCAATGGTTGGAAAACCTGCTTAAGGAGGCCGCGTTTGCGCCTAAATAATGTTTAAAACTAAATGGTGACAGCTTCGCCAGCTGGATTGATCACGCTGAGCTGGTTTTCTTTTGCAAATTGAATCAGTTGCTCAAATCCGGCCGGGTTCACGTCCTTTAATTTCATATCCACAGATAAACTGCGCACGTTATTGACCAGCTTTGGTTTCAGGTAGGGCGAGTAGCGCAGTTTTTTGTCATCGCCAAACGTGGCATAGGTGCTGCACATGCGGTCCACCCAGTCACTCGGGCGAAAAGGCTTTCCGGCCAATGTAATGCCCTGAATAATAATTTCCTGATTTTCCATGCAGATTCCTTATAAAGCGAAGTTAATAATTAATTGGTGTATTCAAAGACTTTGACGACTTTAGTCACGCCTTCGGTGGTTCTGGCGATTTCAACGGCGTCGGTGGCTTCTTTTTCAGAGACAATGCCCATCAGGTAAACCACGCTGCCTTCGGTGACAACTTTGACCACATTGGCCGGGAACAGGCGCTCACTAACAAAGCGCGCTTTGACTTTAGTGGTGATGTAAGTGTCGTTACTACGGTCGCCAATCGACGAGGCGGGCGCAATGGTCAGGGCATTGTGAATGTTGCGCACATTGGAGATTTCACGGGTCAGCGATTCTGCTTGTGTCAGTTGGCCTTCGTTAGGCACTTCGCCAGACAGCAGCACAATGCGGTTGTAGCTGGTGACATTAATATGCGAAGCTTTGTCCATGTATTGCGACAGGCGTTTGAGGGTTTTTAATTCGATGTTTTCATCTTCGACATAAATGCCAGAGGTGCGACGATCTGCTGCCATCGCACCACCTGCGGCTGCGCCACCGACCACGGCTGGAAAGCAGCCACTCAATTGGGTGCTGATCAATAACAAAGCAATGGCAGAAACTTTTCTGGTGAAGATTGGTTGGGTCATGAAACTTCCTTGATCGACGAGAAAAACTTAAAGATGCTGGGTGTGACAGCAGAAGACAATTAAAATTCTACGCTTTTTATGTGTCGATTGCATTACGAATCCAATTCGGCTTGCGGTATTGGGTGTTGTCAAACAGGATTGCATCAAAGCGGCACGGCGTGTTGAGGCTGTTGATTTGTAAGTAATGTTGAGCAGCGCGAATGAGTTTTTGTTGCTTGCGATGGTCTATGCTGTCGGCCGCACTGGCAAATGCCCGGTGGCTGCGTAAGCGCACTTCAACAAACACCAGCGTGTGTTTGTCGCGCATAATCAAGTCAATTTCGCCAAAGCGGCAGCTGTAGTTTTGCGTGATCAGCACCAGGCCTTGCTGTTGCAAGAAGTGGGCGGCAGCCGTCTCTGCGGCCAACCCCTGGTTATTTGAGTTAAGTTTCATCGTGCGCCTGACTGTGGTCTTGATGCGTGCCTGCTTTAATGCTTAGCGAAACTGGCGTGATGGCATAAAATGCCAGCATGAACGAGATTGGTACATTATATGTGGTGGCGACGCCCATCGGCAATCTGGGCGATATCACCCAGCGCGCCCTCGCCACCTTGCAACAGGTGGATGCGATTGCCGCAGAAGATACGCGCCACAGTGTGGGCTTGTTGCGGCATTTTGGCATTAGTAAACCCTTGCTGGCCG
>CAYPZE010000035.1:0-15570 GCA_964415305.1 uncultured Methylotenera sp. | reverse complement strand
TAATGACACCGCCCGCGTCGATTTACCGCCAATGCGGTCACCAAAATGCCCGAACAACACCGCCCCCCCTGGCCGAGCAATAAACGCTAATCCAAATGTGAGCAAGGCGTTTAAAGATTGGATGGCCGGATCACTGGCTGGAAAGAATACCTGCCCGATCACCAGCGCAGCCGCCATGGCATAAATATAAAAATCGTAAAATTCGATGGCAGTGCCGATAAAACTGGCAAAGGCAATATGCTTTAATGAAGGTGTCGTCATGCCCGCATCTTACATGCACACTGCTTTAAAGTACCATCTGCACATGCTGCGCCCATAAAAAAACCGGGGTAACGACTCCTCGCTACCCCGGCTAGCTCACACTCACATGCAAAAAATTACTTTTTAGCTTGCGCTTCAGCCGCAACACTTTCCGGCCTCCAGCCACCACCCAGTGCCTTGAACAAGTCTACCGATGCGGTCAACGTATTCTGGCGGCTCTGCACCACAGCCTGTGTCGCCTCATTGTGGTTACGCTGTGCATCCAGCACTTCTAGGTAGCTGGTATAGCCTGCTTCGTAGCGATTTTTAGCCACACGCAGGATATCGCCCGTGGTTTTTTCCTTGGACACGGCCAGGGCTTCCTGCTCACGGTATTGCTGTGCATTCACCAGGGCATCGCTGACCTCGGTAAAGGCCGTTTGCAAGGTGTTTTGATACGTCGCCAGCACTTGTTTTTGCTGCGCAGTGGCTTGATCCAAACGTGCATTCAGGCGGCCGCCGTTAAAAATCGGCAAGCTGACATCAAAACCCAGTGACCAGACACGGGCTGGCGATTTCAGCAGGTTATTCAGCGCAATACTCTCACCTCCGTAAGTGGTAGAAAGTGAGATACTTGGGTAAAACGCTGCACGTGCTACCGCAATATTGGCATTGGCTGACACCATATCCTGCTCTGCCTGACGTACATCTGGTCTTGCTTCCATCAACGCAGAAGGCAAACCGGTGGGCGCAACAGGCGGTGTTGGCATGGCCATGAGATCACCGGCAGCGATTTTCAGGCCTAGGTCGTTGGTCAGCAAGCCAAGTTGGTGTTCACTGAGCGCACGCAAACGCTTGAGTTCCAGCGTTTGTGTTTGCAGGGTAGTCACCACTAACTCCGCTTGATGCGCATCCAGAATGGTAGCAACGCCACCTTCAACCCGGCGTTTGGCCAGGTCCAGGCTGTCTTGTGCCGTTTGAAGATTCTGCGAATTAACCAGCAATTGTGCATCCAGGCTGCGTATCATCAGGTAATGATTTGCCACCAGGCTGGACAATGACCAGGTCACGGCCTCTTTGGCATAACGTGTCGCCAATAACTGCGCACGAGCGGCTTCATTGGCGCGACGTAACTTGCCCCACAAGTCCAGCTCATAGCTACCGTTCAAACCAACTTTGTAGGTTTTACGTGGGTTATTACCAAACACTGGGAACACACCAGACTCGGTGACACGGTTACGCAAACCGGAGCCGGTGGCGGTGACGGTAGGCAGCAAGTTTGCGCCAATTTCACGCATTTGGGCATCGGCTTCTTCAATGCGTGCCACCGCCAGTTGCACGTTATTGTTTTTGGCTAATGCGGTGTCTACCAACTGGTTTAACTGGCTGTCATTAAACAAAGTCCACCATTGCTGCAAGGCCAGTTGCTGCTCGGCGCTGAGCTCAGTGGCACCAGTGGTGCCATATTGTGAAGGCAACTGTGGTGCAGGACGCGAATACAAATCACCCAGCATCTGGCAACCTGTCATGGACAAGGAAAGCAAGCCCAGCAGCAATGACTGCTGTAACGGTTTTAATGCAAACTTCATTGTCGGTTTCATACCGATTCCTCTTCTACAATATGCCCATGGTGACGCACTTTTTTCTCATTGGTCAGCCAGGTAAAGAACAACGGGATAAAGATAGTGGCAATAAAGGTCGCCAGCAACATCCCGCCGAACACGCCGGTACCCATGGACTGACGCGCTGCCGCACCTGCCCCGGTGGCGAATACCAGTGGAATAATCCCCAGCACAAACGCCATCGACGTCATCACAATCGGTCTGAAGCGCAGACGTGCGGCTTCCAGTGCGGCTTCAGCCAATGGCATGCCTTCTTCCATTTTCTGTGAGGCAAACTCCACGATTAGAATCGCGTTTTTCGCCGCCAGGCCGATCAGCGTAATCAAGCCGATCTGGAAGTAAATGTCATTGTTCATGCCACGTGTCAGCACTGCAATCAAAGCCCCGGTCATGGCAAACGGAATCGCCATAATCACTGCCAGTGGCAAGGCCCAGGTTTCAAACTGTGCTGCCAGAATCAGGAACACCATAATGGTCGCGAAACCAAATGCCACCAATGCAGCGGATCCTGTACGTTTCTCCTGATAAGCCTGGCCGGTCCAGGCAATCTGGTAACCATCCGGCAGGTTTTCCTTGGCAATTTTTTCCACCAGCTTGATCGCATCGCCTGAGCTCACGCCTGGCGCACCACTACCAAACACTTTGGCAGACAACAGGCTGTTATAACGCTCAAGCTGTTCGGCACCAACGATATTGCTGACTTTAGCCAGTGCGGACATCGGAATCATATTGCCATCCGGATTATCTGCCGTTGGCTGACTACGCACATACACTTTGCCCAGGTCTTCAGGTTTCATGCGGTACTCCGCCTCAGCCTGCAACTGCACACGGTAAGTACGGCCGCTACGGTTAAAGTCGTTGACGTACAATGAACCCATGGTGCTTTGCAGCGTGGCATAAATGTCTGCAATTTTGACATTCTGCGACAGCGCCTTGGCTTCATCGACCTCGATAAACAACTGCGGCACCGTCGGACGGAAGAAGCTGTTAATACCGGTCAGTTGTGGATTCGCACGCATGGCATCCATAAAGTTATTCATGACCTGTGCCAACTTGATAGGGTCGGTATCAGCCTGGCTTTGTACATACACCTCAAAACCACCGGCTGAACCCAAGCCACGAATCGCTGGCGGGTTGACGGCAAAGCTCAAACCGTCTGGCTGGCTCATACCAATACCAATCAATTTGCCCACCATCTGGTCAGCATTGGTGGTCCGTGCATCCCAGTCTTTCATACGCACGAACATCGTGGCCGCATTGGTTTTGTTTGCACCTGTCAGCAACTCAAAGCCGTTCACTGCAAACTCATGCGCAGTGGCTGGATCTTTGGCAATCGCCGCACGGATGTTTTCTGTGGTTTGTGAAGTACGTCTCAAGGTCGCACCATCTGGCATTACCACGATACTGATCACATAGCCTTGATCCTCTGGTGGTACAAAGCCACCCGGTACGGTACGGAACAGGAAAATCATGACAACCACCATGGCACCGAACACCACGGCACCAATGATCTTATGATGTAGCGTCAGGTTCACTGTGCCGGTATACAGCTTGGTCAAACGGTTAAAGCCCTGGTTGAATTTTCTGAAAAAGGCATTCTCATGATGACCATTTTTCAAAATCATTGCGCACAGCGCGGGTGTCAGCGTCAACGCCACCACGCCTGAAATCACCACGGAAATCGCCACCGTCACCGCAAACTGGCGATATAGTTCACCAGCGATGCCGCCCTGGAAAGCCACGGGCACAAATACCGCACACAGCACCAGCACAATCGCCACCACGGCTGCCTGCACCTGGGCGATGGATTTAATCGCCGCATGCAATGGATTGAGGTTTTCCTCCTTCATCAGGCGTTCAGTGTTTTCGAGCACCACGATCGCATCATCCACCACAATACCGATGGCCAGAATCATGGCGAACAGTGTCAGCAAGTTGATGGAGAAACCGAATAAATACAGCCCGGCAAAGGTACCGATAATCGAAATCGGCACCGCAATCATCGGGATCAGGGTCGCGCGCCAGCTTTGCAGGAACAGGAATACCACCAGAACCACTAGGATCAGCGCCTCACCAAAAGTATGGAACACCTCTTTGATGGTGGCTTTCACAAAGTCACTGGTATCGTAAGGAATGTTGTAGTCCATGCCCTCTGGGAACTTGGCTTTCAACTCGTTCACTTTGGCCTTGATGGCTTCGGCAGTTTCCAACGCATTGGCGCCACTCTGCAAGAAGATAGGCAGCGCTACACCTGGTTGTCCATTCAACGCAGACGCCACGTTGTAGCTCTGTGCACCCAACTCAATACGCGCAACATCTTTCAGACGCAGCACACCGTTAGGGCCTTGCGCACGCACAATAATGTTACCGAACTCTTCCGGATCAATCAGGCGGCCTTTTGCGGTCACCGTAAATGACAGTTGCTGGCTGGCTGGCGCGGGTTCTGCACCAATCTTACCTGCAGCGTATTGCGCGTTTTGTGCACTGATGGCCGCAGAAATATCGCTGGTAGACACACCCAGTTGCGCCATACGGTCAGGACGCAACCAGATACGCATGGAATAATCCTGACCACCAAAGATGGTGACATCACCCACGCCTTTAATACGCTTGAACTCATCCAGCACATTCAAGGTGGCGTAGTTACTCAGGAACAGACGGTCATGCTCTTTTTTGCTGGAGATCAGCATCACCACCAGCAAGATGTCGTTGGAACGTTTTTGCACCACGACACCAGTCCGGCGCACGTCCTCTGGCAAACGTGGCAAGGCAATATTGACGCGGTTGCTCACGTTAAAAGTCGCCTGGTCGACATTAGTACCAATATCAAATGTGGCGGTAATGGTTAAAGTACCGCTACTGTCAGAACTGGAGTTGAAATACAGCAGGTTTTCCACGCCGCTTAACTGCTCCTCAATCGGGGCAGCCACGGTTTTGGACAGGGTCTCAGCACTGGCGCCAGGATAGCTGGCGGTGATAATCACGGTTGGCGGGGCAATTTGCGGATATTGCGCAATCGGCAGCTTGAATGCTGCCGCCAAACCGGACAACACGATGATGATAGACAGCACGCTGGCAAAAATCGGGCGTGTGATAAAAAATCGGGTCATATCGTTTTTCCTGAAATCGGCCTGAAACGATGCTCAGGCCGTGAATCACATAATATAAACGTTAAGATTGCGCGTTAAGACTTGGCTTTTTCTGGTGCCTGACCTTGTGGCGCTGCCGGTGCAGCGTCTGGCGCATGCGGTGCAACCGGCGCACCTGGACGCACCTTGATCAGATTATCAGTGATCACCTGATCGCCAGCGTTCAAACCACTTAAGACGCTCCAGCGCTCACCGAACCAGCCACCCACGGTGATTGGTCTGACAGCAGCCACGGTTTTGCCTTCTTTGTCTTTATCCGCCACAAACACAAACTTGCCTTGCTGGCCAGTTAATACGGCCGTTTGTGGAATCAGGAACACGCCATCACGTTTGCCTGTCGTCAGGCGTACACGCACGAACTGGCCTGGCAACAATGCGCTATCGGGGTTCTGGAACTCGGCACGCAACTGCTGTGTACCCAATGCAGGATCAATCTGGCTAGCAGAGAAGTTGATTTTGCCAGACAGCGGATACTCATTGCCATCGGCCAACACCAAGCGCACATCTTGTACCTTGCCTGGACGTAAGTGGCCGCCCAACGCCTGTAATTCAGACTCGGACAAACTGAAACGCACCCAGATAGGCGACACTTGCACAATGGTGCTCAACAAGGTGCTATTGGCCGTAGCCAGTGCGCCTTCAGATAACACGAAGCGTCCGCCGATGCCACCTTCCGGTGCTTTGACATGGGTATAAGACAAATTCAGCTCGGCTTCACGCAACTGCGCCTGGTATTGCAGCAAAGTAGCGGCAGCGACTGAGTTATCAGAAGCGGCGTTGTCATATTCACGCTGGCTGATGGATTTAGTCTCCAGCAAGCCTTTCAGGCGCTGCGCTTCACGTGCCGTTTGTTCGATGCGGGCTTTTTGCTGTGCAATCAGCGCTCTCGACTGCTCCACTTGCAATTGGAAAGGCACCGGGTCAATCAGGAACATATCCTGACCCGCCTTCACTGCTTCACCTTCCTGATACAAGCGCTTCAGCACAATACCGCCCACACGTGGACGGACTTCAATTTGCTTGGCACCTTCGGTTTGTGCGACTACTTCTGTTTGAATCGGCACCGTCTCCGCTGTCACCGCCTGCACGGTCACCGGCATGGCTGGCATGCCGCCCGCACCAAGATTTTGCCCTTCAGGAGATTTTCCGCAAGCGGCCAACACTGAGGCTAAAGCCAGTAAAACCAGTGTACGACGAGGTTGGATAGTCTGTGAAATCAACATGTTATCCTCAAAAAATTTTATAAATAGACTTGATTACATACATTCTTGGATGTATATTATATACAAACACGAATGTATGTAAATGGGTTTTGCAAAAAATTTGCAGAACTCGTTACCAGTGACAGCAAAGCACAACTGGTAAAATAGCCGACATTCAAGAAACTTTGATGAAACCTTAACGAGCGATAGAGACTATGGTACGTAAAACCAAAGAAGATGCCGCAATTACCCGCCAGCGCATTATTGATGCAGCGCGGGAGATGTTCCTGCAAAAAGGTGTGAGCCGCACCAGCCTGGAACAAATTGCCACCCATGCTAGCGTCACGCGTGGTGCCGTTTACTGGCATTTTCAAAACAAGGCTGAACTATTTCATGCCATGCGCGAAGAGGTCTACTTGCCACTGATTGACCGCATGGATGACACCCTGCTTGGTAATGCTGATGAACCTAATCCCGACCCGCTCGGCCGTATCAGCAAACATCTTCGAAGCACCATTCAAGTCCTCGACGACGATCAAACCACCCGTGCGACCTATGAAGTGATGATGACCAAGTGCGAATATGTCGACGAATTTGCTGATGTATTGAAATCAATTTTAAGTAACTGTAGCGGACTCGTGCACAAAATGGAACAGGCCTACGCAAAAGCGCAAGAAATTGGCCAGGTTGGTACCCAGCTAACTGCTGCAGAACTAGCGATGGATACCCACCTGTTTTTCTCCGGTCTATTACATATGTGGGTGAAAGACACAGAAGGCACTTTATTCCGTGACCGCGCCTTGCAACTCATAGACACACATATCAAGCTGCGTAAAAAATAAGCAAAAATTCTTCTTTACGCATTCCCTGATCCGCGATTTGCAGTTAAAATAGTCGGTCTTTTCACTGATTTTTCAATCACATGCAAATCGGCCCACATATACTGAAAAACAATCTGGTTGTCGCACCCATGGCGGGCGTGACCGACCGGCCTTTCCGTATGCTGTGCAAAAAAATGGGCGCCGGATTGGCCGTGTCGGAGATGGTCACATCCAACTCCTTATTGTATGGCAGTGAAAAAACCAAACGCCGCGCCAACCACGAAGGCGAAGTCAGTCCGATTTCGGTACAGATTGCAGGTGCCGAACCAGCTATGATGGCTGAAGCCGCCAGACACAACGTCGACAATGGCGCACAAATCATCGACATCAATATGGGCTGCCCGGCCAAAAAGATCTGCAATGTCATGGCGGGCTCTGCCCTGCTGCGCGATGAACCCCTGGTCTCACAAATCCTCAGGGCGGTGGTCAATGCCGTTGATGTGCCAGTGACCCTCAAAATCCGCACCGGCTGGGACAGACAAAACAAAAACGCGATCCAGATTGCCAGAATGGCTGAGGACCTTGGCGTGCAGGCATTGACCATTCACGGCCGCACCCGCAACGATCTTTACCATGGCGACGCTGAATACGATACGATAGCCGCTGTTAAACAGGCGATCCGTATTCCATTGATTGCTAACGGTGACATCACCACACCAGAAAAAGCCAAGTTCGTGCTCGACTACACCAAAGCGGATGCGGTGATGATTGGCCGCGCTGCACAAGGCCGACCATGGATTTTCCGCGAAACCGAGCATTTCTTGAACACCGGCGAGCATATGCTGGCACCTACCGTGGATGAAATTCACCAGGTGATGCTGGAACACTTGCATGATTTATACGCATTCTACGGCGACCTCACAGGCATGCGTGTCGCCCGCAAACACATTTCCTGGTATACCAAAGGCTTGTCAGGCTCAGCCGCTTTCCGCCACAACATGAATACGCTGCAAACCATAGAATTACAATTACAAGCGATTAACGACTTTTTTGCCGAACTCAAAGCGAAGAATGACCGACTGGTCTATGTCGACAACGAGGAAAACGGTGATGAGGAGTTGGCAGCATAATGCAAAACGACAGTAAATTGAGCCTCGCGGTACGCGAGTCACTGGACGACTATTTCACGCACCTGGACGGGCAACCGCCTCATGCCATCTACGATATGGTACTTGGCTGTGTCGAAAAACCCATGCTGGAATACGTACTCAATAAAGTTGGTGGCAACCAGAGCAAAGCTGCCGACATGATGGGGATTAACCGCAATACCCTGAGAAAAAAAATGGCCGCCTACGGTCTGGAATAAATTACACCGGGCCTGATGCCACTTTATCATCAGGCCTTTTCATTTTCTTTATCACGCAATTCCACTCACATTCATTATGACGATTAAACGCGCACTTATCAGTGTTTCCGATAAAACCGGAGTGCTTGAACTGGCACAATCCCTGCACCAGCTTGGTGTAGAAATTCTTTCTACTGGCGGCACTGCCAAACTGTTCCGCGAGCACCATATCCCGGTGAAAGAAGTCAGTGACTTTACCGGGTTCCCGGAAATCCTGGACGGCCGCGTCAAAACCCTGCATCCAAAAGTACATGGCGGCTTATTGGGCCGTCGTGATTTGCCTGAACATGTCGCAGCCATGCAGCAATATAGCATTGAGAATATCGACTTGCTGGCAGTGAATTTATATCCGTTTGAAGCAACGGTGGCCAAAGCGAACTGTACCTTGGAAGACGCAATTGAGAATATCGACATTGGCGGTCCAGCCATGGTGCGTTCCGCCGCTAAAAACTGGAATGACGTTGCAGTATTAACCGACGCGGCGCAATACGCGGAAGTAGTGAATGAGTTACAAGCCAACAACGGTGCAGTGTCTAAAGCGACGCGCTTTAAATTGTCTGTGGCTGCGTTTAACCGCATAGCGCAATACGATGCCGCGATCAGTAACTACCTGTCCGCCATCGACTTTGCAGAAACTGAATCGGCTGGCAAACCAGTCATGAGCCAGTTCCCAGGCCAGATGAACAGCAGCTTTGTCAAAGTGCAAGACCTGCGCTACGGTGAAAACAGCCACCAGCAAGCGGCGTTCTATCGCGACTTGTATCCTGCGCCGGGTAGCTTGGCCACTGCACAGCAATTGCAAGGCAAAGAGCTCAGCTATAACAATATCGCAGATGCCGACGCAGCCTGGGAAGCGGTGAAGTCGTTTACGGGCCCGGCCTGTGTCATCGTCAAGCACGCCAACCCTTGCGGTGTTGCCTTAGGCGCCAATGCACTGGAAGCCTACAGCAAAGCACTCAAAACCGACCCTACCTCAGCGTTTGGCGGCATTATTGCGTTTAATGGCACCCTGGATGGCGCGGCGGCCGAAGCCGTGTCCAAACAGTTTGTAGAAGTGTTAATTGCGCCTGACTTTACGCCAGAAGCGCTGGCCATTTTCACAGCCAAAGCCAATGTGCGCGTTTTGAAAATCGCTTTGCCACAAGGTGGCAACACCGCCTGGGAGCAAGGCCGCAACGCGGTAGATTCCAAGCGCGTCGGCTCAGGTATTTTGCTGCAATCTGCCGATAACCATGACATGCAACTTGCTGACCTCAAAATCGTCACCAAACTGCAACCCACTCCGGCACAAATGCAAGACTTGCTGTTTGCCTGGAACGTCGCCAAATACGTCAAATCTAACGCCATCGTATTCTGTGGCAATGGCATGACGCTGGGCGTGGGCGCGGGGCAGATGAGCCGTGTCGACAGCACCAAAATTGCGGCCATCAAGGCACAAAATGCAGGCTTGAGCCTGCAAGGCTCTGTGGTCGCCTCTGACGCCTTCTTCCCGTTCCGTGACGGTGTAGACGTATTAGCTGACGCCGGTGCCAGCTGCGTCATCCATCCGGGTGGCAGCATGCGTGACGAAGAAGTCATCGCCGCGGCTGACGAACGTGGTTTGGCCATGGTGGTGACCGGTATTCGTCACTTTAGACATTAATTCTATTTGCCAAAGAGGGCACCGAGGTCACAGAGAACATCTTTAATGATGTTTTCCTCTGTACTCTCGGTGCCCTCTGTGGCTCAACCTCAATTAGGTAATACAACATGAAAATTTTAGTGATTGGTTCTGGCGGTCGCGAGCACGCACTGGCATGGAAAGTGACACAAAACAAAGCAATCAGCCGCGTCTATGTGGCGCCAGGTAACGCGGGCACCGCCACCAACCCAGACATGGTCAATGTGCCCATCACCAAAATTGATGAACTGGTGAAGTTTGCTGAAGACGAGCAAATCGCACTGACCATCGTTGGCCCGGAAGCACCACTGTCACAAGGCGTGGTCGATGCTTTCCGCGCGGCTGATTTAAAAATCTTTGGCCCGACTAAGGCTGCGGCACAACTGGAAAGCTCCAAAGACTTCGCCAAGGCATTTATGATGCGCCACAATATTCCAACCGCCAAATACCAGACCTTTAGCGATGCAATCCAGGCACATGCCTATATCGACGCCAATGGTGCACCAATTGTGATCAAGGCCGACGGCCTGGCTGCGGGCAAAGGCGTCGTCGTCGCCATGACGCTGGAAGAAGCGCATACCGCGGTAGATGCCATGTTGTCTGACAACAAACTTGGTGATGCAGGCGCGCGCGTGGTGATTGAAGAGTTTTTAACCGGCGAAGAAGCCAGCTTTATGGTGATGGTGGATGGTAAAAACATTTTGCCTTTAGCGACCAGCCAGGACCACAAACGCCTGCTGGATGCTGACCAGGGCCCGAACACTGGCGGTATGGGCGCTTATTCGCCTGCACCAGTGGTGACCCCGGAAATTCACGCCAAAGCCATGCGCGAAATTATTGTGCCTACCGTTGAAGGCATGGCCAAGGACGGTATTCCTTACACCGGCTTTTTGTATGCCGGTTTAATGATTAGCCCAAGCGGCGAAGTTAAAACACTGGAATTCAATTGCCGCATGGGTGATCCGGAAACCCAGCCTATCATGATGCGCCTGAAATCAGACCTGGTTGAGCTGGCAGAGCACGCCGTGGATGGCACACTGGACCAGGCCAAGGCCGAATGGGACTGGCGTTTTGCGCTGGGCGTCGTCATGGCAAGTGCCAACTACCCGGAAACGCCTAAACTGGGTGATGAAATTACCGGATTGCCAAAAGACGTACAAGACGGCCATGTGTTTCATGCAGGCACCACACTCAAAGATGGCAAAGTGGTCACCAGCGGCGGCCGTGTATTGTGCGTGACTGCCTTAGGTGAAACCGTGAAATTTGCCCAACAACAGGCTTATAAGATCCTAGAGCAGATCCAGTTCGACGGCGCACAATACCGTAAAGACATTGGCTACCGCGCCATCAAAAACTAAATCATGACGACTGACCACATCCAGCCCGCTGCCGTTTACGATTACCTGCAAGGCTTGCAAGCACGCATCGTCGAAGCCATAGAACTTGTCGATGGCAAAAACTTTTTGCAAGATAGCTGGCAACGGCCTGAAGGCGGTGGCGGAACTTCTTGTCTGCTGGAAGGCGGCAACGTTTTTGAGCGCGCCGGGGTTGGTTTTTCGCACGTACTCGGCAACAAACTGCCGCCGGCTGCCAGTGTCGCCCACCCTGAGGCGGCAGGCAGACCGTGGGAAGCCATGGGTGTCTCGCTGGTGTTTCACCCGCTCAATCCTTATGTGCCGACAGTGCATATGAATGTGCGTTTCTTTGTCGCCAAAGCCCAACACGCTGATGAAGAGGATATCTGGTGGTTTGGCGGCGGCATGGACCTCACGCCTTATTATGGGTTTGAGGATGACTGCATCCACTTTCACCGTGTCAACAAAGAGGCGTTGGCACCGTTTGGCGCTGGATATTATCCAGCGTTTAAAAAACACTGCGACGAATACTTTTTCCTCAAGCATCGTAAAGAGCCGCGCGGCATTGGCGGTGTTTTTTTTGACGACTTTAGCGAATTAGGCTTTGAGAAAAGCTTTGCTCTGCAACGCGCGGTTGGCGATGCTTTTATCAATGCCTATTTGCCGATTGTGCAACGTCGCAAAGACACCGCTTATGGCGAACGCGAGCGTGACTTCCAGGCCTATCGCCGTGGCCGCTATGTCGAATTCAACCTGATTTTTGACCGTGGCACCATTTTTGGCCTGCAATCAAATGGCCGTACCGAGTCTATATTGCTCTCTATGCCGCCGATTGTGAAATGGCGCTACGACTGGAAGCCGGAAACCAACAGCGCAGAAGCCAAACTGTATAGCGACTTTTTGATTGAGAAAGACTGGGTATAAGCATGCAAATTTCAATAGAAGCCAGACAACACGCGCAAGCCCTGCTGGACTTTATTGATCATAGCCCCAGCCCGTGGCACGCGGTTGAAACCGTCGCCAATCAACTCAAGGCGCAGGGCTTTAAAAACCTGCGTGAGAATGAGCCGTGGCAGTTTAAACAAGGCGGCAAATATTTTGTGGTGCGTGATGGCGGCTCCATCATTGCCTTTACGCTCGGCCAACAAGCCATCGCCGACAGCGGTTTCCGCATCGTGGGCGCGCATACCGACTCCCCCGGCTTGCGCCTCAAACCGCAAGCGGCTTACAGCACCGAAGGGACGGCACAACTAGGCGTAGAGGTATATGGCGGCCCGATTTTGGCCACCTTTACTGACCGCGACCTTAGCCTGGCCGGACGCGTGGTGATACGGGGGGCGCAAGGCCTGGAAACGCGCCTGGTGCGGCTAGACCGGCCGATTGCGCGCCTGCCCAACCTGGCCATCCACATGAACCGCGAAGTCAACGACAAAGGCCTGGTGCTGAACAAGCAAACCGGTTTGCCATTGATTTTTGGCCATGCCGCCAATACCGCCGTCGCCAAACAATTGCTGACAGAGACCCTTGCCGGAAAACTGGCCGTACCAGCAGAAGCCATCGCCGGTTGGGATCTGGCACTCTATGACACCCAAAAAGGCAGCTTCTGGGGGATAGAACAAGAGTTTATTGCCAACAGCCAATTGGATAATCTAGCCTCTTGCCACGCCGCGCTTGAGGCGTTAATCGACAACCCAAAACCCGCAGCGACCACCATTTGCGCCTTATTCGACCATGAAGAAGTCGGCTCTGAAAGTGCCACCGGCGCAGGCGGCAGTTTTTTGCTGGATGTGATCAATCGCATTTGCCTATCCTCAGGCTTGACGCAAGAAGATCAACTGCGCAGCTTCGCCAATAGCTTTTTCATCAGTGCCGACATGGCGCATGCGTTTCACCCAAACCACGCTGGTAGCTATGAGCCATGCCACCATGTGCACATCAACCAGGGCCCGGTGATTAAAACCAACGCCAACCAGCGTTACAGCACCAATGCCGTCACTGCCGCGCGTTTTATCCAATTGTGCGAGCAGGCCAAGGTGCCGCACCAGCAATATGCGCACCGCACTGATTTAGGCTGCGGCAGCACCATAGGCCCCATCATGGCCGCACAATTGGGCATCGCCACGGTCGATGTCGGCAACCCAATGTGGGCCATGCACAGCATACGCGAAAGTGCTGGCGTGCTAGACCACAGCTACATGATTGCAACGTTGTCGCAGCATTACGCCAGCTAAATTCCGCATCAGCATTGACGCTGGTATAACGATTGCTTTAACCTTGTCGTACAAGGGGAGAATCAATCAATGTTAGAACAATTATTGCGCAAAAAACCAATCCAACCACATGCGCACACCGGTCTCAAAAAATGTTTAACCGCCTTTGACCTGGCCTTATTAGGCATAGGCGGCGCCATCGGCACCGGCATCTTTGTCCTCACTGGCATTGCCGCGGCCACACAATCTGGCCCTGCCGTCGTCCTCTCATTTATTATTGCCGCCATCGCTGCAGGCTTTGCCGCGCTGTCTTATGCCGAGCTATCGTCATCTATTGGCGGCTCCGGCAGCGCATACGGTTATAGCTATGTGGCATTTGGTGAGTTTGCGGCCTGGATGATGGGCTGGATGTTGCTGCTGGAATACGGCGTAGGCGCCGCCGCGGTGGCCAATGGCTGGTCCGGCTATTTTGTGAATACCTTGAGTAACCTCGGCTGGCAGCTGCCCGAGCACCTCACCAAGGCGCCCGTGCTTGGTGGCACCATCAATCTGCCCGCCTTTGCCATTATCTGGATACTCACCTTATTGCTAATGATCGGCGTCAAGGAAAGCGCCCGCGCCAACAACATCATGGTCATTATCAAGTTATCGACCATCGCGATTTTTCTGGCTTTATCTGTCGGCCATATCAGCACCGCCAACTGGCAACCATTCATGCCATTCGGCTGGTTTGAAACGCTGGATAATGGTAAAAACATAGGCGTACTGGCAGGCGCCTCGTTGGTGTTTTTCGCCTACTTTGGTTTTGATGCCGTCTCTACGGCGGCTGAAGAATGCCAGCAACCACAACGCGATCTTCCCATTGGTCTGATTGCTTCACTGACCTTTTGCACCATTATTTATATCATCGTGTCAGGCACCCTGACTGGTGTGATCCCTTACACCGAGCTCAACACCTCGTCCCCAGTAGCCTACGCCCTGACCAAGCTAGGGTATACCTGGTCCTCGACGCTGGTCGCCACTGGCGTCTTGGCCGGGCTGATTACCGTGTTACTGGTTCTGTTATATGGCCTGACGCGTATTCTGTTTGCCATGAGCCGCGACGGTTTGATTTCACCTGTGTTTTCAGCAGTCAATCCCGAGCGGCAAACACCGAGCAAAATCATCCTGATGTGCGGCATTGTTGTGTCTATTGTGGCGGGGTTTATCCCCTTGGGTGAGCTGGCGGAAACGGTCAATATCGGCACCTTGGCCAGTTTTATCATGGTGTGCTTTGGTGTCATGCGTTTACGTAAAACGCACCCAGATCTTGCACGTCCGTTTAAAAATCCCTTTAATCCTTTAATCCCTCTTGGCGGCATCATTTCATGCGCGGCATTGATGTCTTTTTTACCTGCTGAAACTTGGCACCGCTTTATCTCCTGGGCCATCATCGGCGTGATTTTTTACTTTGTTTATTCGTTACGACACAGTAAGTTACGCGCCTAAGCACCCATAAAAAAAGCCGACGCATGCGTCGGCTTTTTTTTGAATCACAGCAAAGCTGAAATTACAGAGACAATACCCAGTCAACGATGGTCTTGATGTCTTCGTCTTTCACTTGTGGGCTGTTAGCAGGCATAGGGATATTACCCCAAACACCAGCACCACCTTTTTTGACTTTTTCAATCAATTTAGCTTCAGCAGTTTTGTCGCCTTTGTATTTAGCGGCAACATCTTTGTATGCTGGGCCTAATACTTTTGCATCAACACTGTGACATGCCAAACAACCACTTTTTTGTGCCAATGCTTTAGCTGCAGCGGCATCAACAGCGTGTGCTGAACCTGCCATCAACAAAGTCGCTGCTGCGATTGCGGATAATAAAACTTTCATGCGATCTCCTTGAATATCCTCTAAACAAATAGA
>CAYPZE010000034.1:0-15790 GCA_964415305.1 uncultured Methylotenera sp. | reverse complement strand
GTTTTGCCGGAAGGGCGAAATGATATTAAAAATTTTAGCCACAGAGGATACAGAGCGCACAGAGAAAAACCATAGGTGTGCACTACGGCTATGAAAACATCAGAAATCGTATGTCGCAGAGACTTTCTCTGTGGCCTCTGTGCTCTCTGTGGCTTAAAGAATGTCTTTGTAATGAATATTAAAAATCACCGCGCCGCGCTTTTTCCATCAACTCGATCAATGCATCTTCAAGTTGCTGTGCCGAGGCTTGCGCCCTGGCGGTGGGGTGTTTGATATTTTTTAGATCGTGCGTAGGTCGGTCCAGGCCAAGATAGAGTTGGCGTTTGCCGCTGGCATCCGGTTTTTCGTAAATGGCCAGGCGGCAAGGCGCAAATACCAGAAACTCGGGGTGGTCGAGAATAATCTCGGTGCCCATGCTTAAATTACAAAAGGTGCGCACTTCTTTCACGCCTTGCGGATCCTGGCCGCGCAGCTTCATATGGTCGCCAATCGGGAAATTGGCCGGATTGACGAAATTCATGCCTTCTGAGATAGATTTCAAACTATCGACCAGGTCTTGATAAGTGACGCCTGCTTTTACCGGCACCTCATAAATTGCATTATCCAGGTCTACGTCGGGCATGCCATGGCCAATCACACGCACATGCGCCGGCGCCGCGCACGCCTGCATGCTCATGATCAAGCTCAGACAACCCAGCATTCTCAACAGGTATAAGCGCATGACAACCCTCTTCATCTTCCACACAGACCAGTGCATTACAGCATGTTGCCCATCACGGCCTTGTGACTAACATCACAAGTCCTGATGCAGCGCACGCTGCACGGTTCGTTTGTCATATTGCGGCGACAACATGGTAATAAAATTGAGCATGTAGTCACGTAAAAAAGCATCGCGGCGCACACCGAGATAGGTGGTGCTATCAGGGAACAAATGACTGCAATCCAGGCTTTTGAGCGGCGCATCACGGGTTTCTTCATACGCCATGTTCGCAATCAAGCCGATGCCCAAGCCTAAATTGACATAGGTTTTAATCACGTCGGCATCAATCGCGGTAAACACCACATTTGGTTGCAAACCGGCGTCATGAAACACCTTGGACACCAGCGTGCCGCCAGTAAACGCGAAGTCATAGGTAATCAAAGGATAGCTGGCCAAATCTTTTAGGGTTAACTTGCTCGCTTTTAACAATGCATGCTCAGGCGGCACCACCAGGCAGCGATTCCACTCATAGCAAGCCAGGCAAGACAAACGCTCATCATTACTGATACTTTCAGTTGCGATGCCAACATCAGCCTCGCCAGACGCTACCAACTCAGTTACCTGCGCCGGGTTGCCCTGATGGATCGTCAATTTCACATTGGGATATTGCGCAATAAACTGCTTCACCGCCGAGGGCAAGCGGTAGCGCGCCTGCGTGTGTGTGGTCGCAATGGTCAACTCGCCCGTGTCCTCACGACTATATTCGTCGCCCACGCGCTTGATATTCTGCATATCCAGCATGACGCGTGCTGATAGCTCGACAATTTTGCGGCCGGGCTCAGTCACGCCTATCAAACGTTTACCGTTACGCTGAAAAATCTGCAGGCCGAGCTCCTCTTCCAGCAACTGGATCTGCTTACTTACGCCCGGCTGTGAGGTGTGCAAGACTTCAGATGCCGCAGAAATGTTTAATTGTTGCCGCACAACCTCATGCACATAGCGCAACTGGTGGAATTTCATCACCCAACCCCATATAACCAAATGCTATATCATAGAACATTTGATTATTAAATCAATCATTAAAAGCCTGATATTATCCTGCGGCTATCGTTTTAATTAAAAGATACTCCTCATGGAATTCGGATACATACTCGCAGGTTTTGTCGTTGGTTTTTTGGTCGGATTAACAGGCGTGGGTGGCGGCTCCTTAATGACCCCCATTCTACTGCTCATTTACAACATTAAACCGGCCGTGGCCGTAGGCACAGATTTACTGTACGCCTCGGTGACTAAATCTGTAGGCATTTTTGCACACGGCAAACTGGGCAACATTGACTGGACCATCGTCAAGCGCCTGGCCGTCGGCAGTGTGCCCGCCTCCATGCTCACACTGTGGGCACTGCACAGTATGGATCTGCAATCAGGCAACGTGGTCTCTACCATCAAGTTTTGGTTGGGGATTGCACTGATTGTGACGTCCGTCGCCGTGCTATTGCGCAACAAACTGATGTCTTTGGTGGCAAAAGAGGAGTGGATTCCAGCACGCTATGTGCCCGGTGCAACCGTGGCACTAGGTATCGTGCTAGGTGCCCTGGTCACACTGACTTCAGTAGGTGCAGGTGCTCTGGGTGTCACAGCCTTGATTCTGCTTTACCCCAAAGAAAAAATCACCACCATCGTCGGGAGTGATATTGCCCACGCCGTGCCCCTCACACTGGTGGCTGGTTTGGGACACGCCTCTTTGGGCACCATAGACTATCAATTATTGGGGACCTTACTGATAGGTTCCATTCCTGGCATTTATCTCGGCAGCCACCTGAGTTCTCGCGTCGCAGAGCACTGGGTGCGCATTGCGCTAGCTATGATATTGATTTTTGTAGGCTTTAAGCTAGTTTTCCATTAAAATATTGCCTCTTCGCTTTTTGCGAACAAAGTGACTCAAGCATGTATAAATACGACCCTATAGATCAACAAATTGTTAATGAACGTGTCGCCCAATACCGCGACCAGACGCGCCGCTACCTGGCTGGCGAGCTGACGGATGAAGAATACCGCCCGCTGCGCTTGCAAAACGGCCTCTATATTCAACGCCATGCGCCAATGTTGCGTATCGCCGTGCCTTACGGGCTCATTTCTAGTAAACAAATGCGCAAGCTCGGTGATATTGCTAAAAAATATGACCGTGGTTATGGCCACTTTAGCACCCGCCAAAACCTGCAATTGAACTGGCCTAAGCTGGAAGATACCCCAGACATTCTGGCCGAATTGGCAACAGTAGAGATGCATGCCATTCAAACCTCTGGCAACTGCATTCGCAACATCACGACTGACCAGTTTGCTGGCATTGCGCCAGACGAGATCATAGACCCACGTGCGATTGCAGAAATCATGCGTCAGTGGAGTACCTTCCACCCTGAGTTCGCCCTGCTGCCACGCAAATTTAAAATTGCCGTGTCAGGCACCGAAAAAGACCGCGCGATTGTGCAGGCACACGACATTGGCCTCGAATTCTTTAAAGATGACCAAAACCAGATGGCGATTAAAGTCTGGGTCGGTGGCGGCCTGGGCCGTACGCCTATTCTGGGTACTGTGATTCGCGAGCACCTGGAATGGCAACACGTTTTGTCATACTGCGAAGCCGTGATCCGTGTCTATAACATCCATGGCCGTCGCGACAACGCTTACAAAGCGCGTATCAAGATTCTGGTGAAAGCCTTGGGCATTGAAGAATTCAAACGCCAGGTAGAAGAAGAATGGGCACATCTCAAAGATGGCCCATTGACCATCACACAAAACGAATTGGATCGCGTGGCCAAGTACTTTGAGCCAATGCCATACAAAACGCTGCCTGCGCATGATGCGTCTTTTGACGCTGCCGTGGCCAGCAACCCGGCCTTTGCTGCCTGGGTTAAACGTTGCGTACAACCGCACCGTGTGCCTGGCTACCGCGCTGTGACGCTGTCACTCAAGCCACATGGCAAAGCCCCTGGTGACATCACCAGCGAGCAAATGCACGTAGTGGCAGACCTGGCCGATGCTTACAGTTTTGGTGAATTGCGCTCATCACATGAGCAAAACCTGATTCTGGCAGACGTACAAGTTTCTGACCTGTTTGCAGTATGGGAAAAAGCCCGCACGGCTGGCCTGGCAACGCCTAACATTGGCTTACTGACGGACATTATCTGCTGCCCAGGCGGCGATTTCTGCAGTCTGGCCAACGCCAAGTCCATCCCGATTGCCGAAGCGATTCAAATGCAATTCGACAACCTCGATTACCTGTATGAAATTGGTGACTTGGAACTCAACATTTCTGGTTGCATGAACGCTTGCGGTCATCACCACGTCGGCCATATCGGCATTTTGGGCGTCGATAAAGACGGTTCCGAATGGTATCAAGTCACCGTCGGTGGTAAACAAGGCAATGACGCCAGCATCGGCTCAGTGATTGGCCCCTCATTCTCGGCAGAAGAAATGCCGGGCGTGGTACAGCGCCTGATCGAAGTCTACGTGCGCGAGCGTCAGGACGAAGAGCGCTTTATTGATACCGTGCGTCGCTTGGGCGTGGCGCCATTCAAAGCCCATGTTTACGCTGAAAAGGAAACCGCATAATGAGCCAACTGATTCAATTGGCCGCCAATGGTCAAGCCAGCATTGTGGCAGACACATGGACCCGCGTCGTGCCGCCAGCGGCTGGCGAAGAGTCTGTGCGCAAACAGGCTGGTAAAGTCGTCCTGTTTAAGCTGACAGGCGAACAAACCTATACGGCTGAACAAATTGCCAATACCGAGATTCCTGCCACAGGCAAGATTCTGGTCCCGCTGACCGTCTGGCAAGCACGTAAAGCTGAGCTGCAATCACGCCTGGCGGCGGGTGAACTGGGCATCATCCTGGCGACCAACGAAACGGCCGAAGCCTTGCAGGCAGAGTTTACTGACCTCAACACACTGCCACTGATTGCGGTGTTTGTAGAGCGTTTTGCCGATGGCCGCATCTTCACCCTGGGCAACTGGTTACGCACCCGCTTTGGTTTTAAAAACGAATTGCGTGCGATTGGTGACGTATTACGTGACCAATTATTTTTTCATAAACGCGCCGGTTTTAATAGCTTTTTAATCCGTGCCGACCGCTCTGCTGAAGATGCGCTGGCCAGCCTGAACGACTTTAGCCAGCCTTACCAGGGCGGCGTGGCAGACGTGCCTGTGTGGCGCCGAGTGAACCGCGCATGAGTGTCGGCGTCAGCATGCTCAAACCAGCTGCCAGCAACCCGGCCACGCGGCCAGAACTGACAGACGCACTGGTCGCCAGCGTACACGCCAAACGTGCGCAAGTGCTGGCCTTACTGCAAGCAGCTGCGGCTGAGTTCCCGGCCATCACCTTTGCCAACAGTTATGGCGCAGAGGACATGGTGCTGACTGACCTCATCGCCAAAGAAAAACTGGCGATCGAGATTTTCTCGCTGGATACTGGTCGCCTGCCTGCGGAAACCTACACGCTGATGGCTGATGTTGAGCAAACTTACGTCATTAAGCCACTGGTATTTTTCCCTAAACACGAGGCCGTGGAAAGTTATGTGCGTACACAAGGCATCAATGCTTTCTACGAGAGCATAGAGCTACGCAAAGCCTGCTGCCATATGCGCAAAGTGGAGCCATTGCAACGCGCGCTGGCGGGTAAGCAAGCCTGGATTACCGGCATGCGTGCCGAGCAAGCGGCGACGCGTGCCAGCTTGCCAGTACGTGAGTTTGACGCAGGCAACCAACTGGAAAAATTCAACCCGCTGAGTGACTGGACAGAGAAAGAAGTCTGGGCCTATATCCGCCTGTTTGAAGTCCCTTACAACGCCCTGCACGACCAGTTCTACCCCAGCATTGGTTGCGCGCCTTGCACGCGCTCAGTTGCCATGGGTGAAGATATCCGCGCCGGTCGCTGGTGGTGGGAAAATCCTGACAGCAAAGAGTGCGGTTTGCACGTCAAAAAATAAATTCGTAACGATTGAAATAATCATGTCTACAAAACAACCCTTAAGTCATTTGGACTGGCTGGAAGCTGAAGCCATCCATATTCTGCGTGAAGTGGCAGGCCAATGCGCCAACCCGGTATTGCTGTTCTCAGGCGGCAAAGATTCGCTATGCATTTTGCGCCTGGCAGAAAAAGCATTCCGCCCTGGCCGCTTTCCTTTCCCGCTCATGCATATTGATACCGGCCACAACTATCAGGAAGTGATTAATTTCCGTGACCAGCGTGCGGCTGAGCTTGGCGAGCGCTTGATTGTGCGCTCGGTAGAAGACTCCATGAAGCACGGTACCGTGGTTTTAAAAACCCCAGATGAGCCACGCAACAAGCACCAGTCAGTGACTTTGCTCGAAGCCATTGAAGAGTTTGGCTTTGATTGCTGCATCGGCGGTGCGCGCCGTGACGAAGAAAAAGCCCGCGCGAAAGAGCGCATCATGAGTTTCCGTGATGAATTTGGTCAGTGGGACCCGAAAAACCAGCGTCCTGAACTGTGGAACCTATATAACGCCCGTGTGCACAAAGGCGAAAACATCCGTGCTTTCCCGATCTCCAACTGGACCGAGATGGACGTCTGGCAATATATCGAGCGCGAAAAACTCGAGCTGCCTAGCATTTACTTTGCTCACCAGCGTGACATCGTCATGCGTCACGGCGCCATCTTCCCGGTGAATGTATCACTGCCTTCTGGCGAAGTGATCAACCAGCCGAAAGCAGGCGAAGAAGTCATCAATATGCAAGTACGTTTCCGTACTGTGGGCGATGTGACTTGTACCGCCCCGGTGATTTCCGATGCAGATGATGTGAGCAAGATTGTGGTAGAAACAGCTACCACCACCATTACCGAGCGCGGCGCGACTCGCCTGGACGATCAAACGTCCGATGCCTCCATGGAGCAGCGCAAGAAAGAAGGTTATTTCTAATATGACGACACCACATAACGACTCCTTGCTGCGTTTTATGACCTGCGGCAGCGTGGATGACGGTAAAAGCACACTGATTGGCCGCTTGCTGTACGACACCAAAACCATTTTGGCCGATACGCTGAACAACATTGAGCGCACCTCGAAAAAACGTGGTATGGAGGCAGTTGACCTGTCATTGCTGACAGACGGCCTGCAAGCCGAGCGCGAACAAGGCATTACCATTGACGTTGCTTACCGCTACTTCAGCACCGGCACGCGTAAATATATTATTGCTGATGCCCCTGGCCATGAGCAGTACACACGCAATATGGTCACTGCGGCTTCCACGGCTAACCTGGCGATCATTTTGATTGATGCACGTAAAGGCGTGCTGACGCAAACACGCCGTCACAGCTACCTCGCACACCTGGTGGGTATTCCACATATCGTCGTGGCTGTGAACAAGATGGACTTGGTGAACTATGACCAAGCCACTTATGAGAAGATCAAAGCAGACTACATTGCCTTTGCGACAGAAATTGGTCTGGCACAGGCACGTGACATCAAGTTTATCCCGATGTCAGCCCTCAACGGTGACATGCTGGTAGACCGCCTGGAGAACATGAACTGGTATCAGGGCGAAACCCTGCTCGACATCCTGGAGGCCGCACCTGCGGCCCATAGTGACCAAGCTGAACCATTCCGCTTCCCGGTGCAGTTTGTCTGCCGTCCGCATGACTCTGCCAACCCAGAGCTGCACGACTTCCGTGGCTTTATGGGCCGTGTGGAATCTGGTTCAATTGCGGTCGGCGATGCGGTAACCGTGTTGCCAAATGGCTACCAGTCTAAGGTCAAAGCAATCCTGTTGGGCAACGAGCAACTGCAAAGTGCGCAAACAGAACAAAGCATCACACTATTGCTCGAAGATGAAATTGACACCTCACGTGGTGACATGATTGTTAAATCCAGCGAAGCGCCAGAAGCCGTCAAGCAGATAGAAGCACATGTATGCTGGCTGTCCGAGACCCCGCTCTCGCCTGCCCGTACTTATATCGTGCGCCACACCACGCGCGAATCCAAAGCCAAAATTGGCAGCATACAATACAAGATGGATGTGAATACGCTGGAGCAACAAGCCACAGCCGACCTGAAAATGAATGACATCGCGCGTGTCAGCTTCAAATTGGCGCAACCACTGATGGTCGACAGCTACGACAAGAACCGCGCCACCGGTGCTTTTATTGTCATTGACGAAAGTAGCAACAACACTGTTGGTGCTGGCATGATTGTTTAATTCAGCAGAAGCTGACGAAAGACAAAGCAACGCATCGTCAATTTGTCTAAATTGCAATAAAATATCGTTTTGGCTGACATAGCCTGCAAAGGATTTAAAACATGACTTATGTAGTAACCGAGAATTGTATTCAGTGCAAATATACCGACTGCGTCGATGTATGCCCGGTAGATTGCTTTGTTGAAGGCCCTAACTTCCTGGCCATTAACCCGGATGAGTGTATTGACTGCACGCTGTGCGTTGCTGAATGCCCGGCAGAAGCCATTTTCTCTGAAGATGACGTGCCTGCAGACCAACAACACTTTATCGCCCTCAACGCGCGCTTATCGACCGTTTGGCCAACTATTACGGCACGTAAAGAGCCACTGCCAGATGCAGATGCCATGAACGGCAAAGCTGGCAAAACCGCACAACTGATTGAATAATCAGCCTGCCCTAGCCAAACGTAAAAGCCGCTCAATGAGCGGCTTTTTATTTAGCTTATCGCAAGCAACAGTCAGCTGGAAAGAATCAGTTTTTTCACTGGCCCATAACTGCGTCTATGCTCAGGTGTAATCCCATACAGTGCCAAACGCTCCAAATGTAACGCGGTTGGATAGCCTTTATGCTGTGCAAAACCATATTGTGGGTACTGGGCATCCAGGACTAGCAAAGAAGCATCCCTGGCGGTTTTAGCAAGGATAGACGCTGCAGAAATTTCAGCGACTTTACTGTCACCTTTTACAATCGCCTCACAAGGTAATTCAAATGTTGGCGTGCGATTACCATCCACCTGAATCAGGGTTGCATGCACCCCAAACTGCGCTACCATCGCCTGGTAAGCGCGCTGCATGGCCAACAAGCTGGCTTGCAGGATATTGATTTCGTCGATTTCCTGCGCACTGACGCTGGCTATGCCCCAGGCCAGCGCATGCGCCTTGATTTCAATCGCCAATGCATCACGCTTGGCTTCAGATAGTTTTTTGGAATCGGCGAGGCCACTAATGGGGCGTGCCGGATCCAGGATAACTGCAGCGGCATAAACTGCACCGGCCAATGGCCCCCTGCCCGCTTCATCAATGCCACATAAGCGTTGCATCAGTCTCAGGCCCGTAAAAATTGCTTGACCACAGCGGCGGCTTTTTGCGCACTGTTTTGTTTGAGCTGGGCATGAATGTGGCGATATTTTTCCTGCAAGATGGCGAGGCCTGTTTTGTCAGCCAGCAAATTGTAGAGCGTTTGCGCAACCTGCTCAGGGGTTGCTTCTTTTTGCAGTAACTCAGGCACAATAAACTCACCGGCCAGAATATTCGGCAGACCAACATAAGGCTGCAAGCGCATACGTTTAAGCAGTTGCCAACTCATATTGGACATTTTATACGTGATCACCATGGGCTTTTTCAGCAGGGCGGCTTCCAGTGTCGCCGTGCCAGAGGCAACTAACACGGCATCTGCGGCGGTCATAGCGTCATGCGCATGACCAAACATGATTTGCAGGTCTATGTTTGTGTCCGGCTTTTGCGTTAAGAGCTGGTGCCAGGCACTGGTAAAAATATCTCGTGTTTCACGCGTCACCAGCGGCACCAGAAACTGGACTTGCTGTCCGTTTTCACGCATTAAGCGGTCAAACACGATGGCGGTTTCGAGCAACAACTCAGCATGAAACGCCACTTCTGACTGGCGGCTGCCCGGCAACATGGCAATCACCACCTGATTTTTTTTCAATTTGAGTTTTTCTCTGGCCTGGCCAATATCTGGTTCCATCGGCAAGGCATCTGCCAGCGGATGGCCGATATAAGTCACAGGCACCCCCACTTGCTGATAAAGCGGTGGTTCAAACGGAAACAGCGCCAGCATATGTGACACCGCGCGTTTGATTTTATGAATGCGGTTGGGGCGCCAGGCCCAGATCGAAGGGCTGACGTAATGAATCGTCGCTATGCCTTTGGCCTTGAGTTTACGCTCCAGCCAAAAGTTGAAATCCGGCGCATCAATCCCAATAAACACATCAGGCTGTTCTTTGAGAATGTGTTTGTAGAGCTGCTTGCGCAGCTTTAACAACCCCCACAAATGCCTGAGCACCTCGAGGTATCCTCGCACGGACAATCGCTCTATCGGGAATAAGGATTTGGCACCCAGGCCCATCATTTTAGGGCCAGCGATACCAAAAATTTCGACCTCAGGCTGTAGTGACTTCAGCTCCTGAATCAGGTGATAGCCCAGCAAGTCTCCGGAGGCCTCTCCCGCCACCATTGCAATCTTAGCCATAGTTTCTTTGAGTTAACGTACAATGCCGCGCGTTGTTTGCGCGAGAAAACGGGTCATCAAGCCAATCTCCGGGCAAGATTTTTCCATCTCGGCCAACGCAAGCTTGGCTTCTTCAAACGACAAGCCCTGGCGATACAGCACCTTATAGGCGCGTTTGATTTGTTGAATGGTCTCGGCACTGAAGCCGCGGCGTTTTAGGCCCTCTGCGTTGATGCCATGTGGTTCAGCGTCATACCCTGCCGCCGTCACATAAGGTGGAATGTCTTTAAACACGACCGAACCGACCGCCGTAATGATGTGTTCGCCAATCTGGCAGAATTGGTGAATTAGGGTGAACCCCCCCAATATCGCGTGATCATAAATAGTCACATGCCCGGCCAGCGATGAATTATTAGCCATGATGGTGTGGTTACCCACTATACAGTCATGGGCAATGTGCACATAGGCCATGATCCAGTTATGGTCGCCAATTTTAGTAGTGCCTTTATCCTGTACCGTACCGCGGTTAAAGGTACAAAACTCACGGATGGTATTGTGGTCGCCGATTTCCAGCAGCGTCGGCTCATCTTTAAATTTTTTGTCTTGCGGTTTGGCGCCCAGCGAAGAAAACTGGAAAATCTCGTTATGTTTACCGATGGTGGTCGGTCCTTCAATCACGACGTGTGGACCAATTTTTGTGCCGGCATCAATGCGCACACCGGCGCCAATAGTTGTATAAGGGCCCACTTCTACCGAGCTATCAAGCTCGGCTTTAGGATCTATGATTGCGGTAGGATGAATCAAGCTTTGCATGTTGGGGTGTCCCAGGTGTCTTTCAGGACACGCTAGTCAGTGGTTATTTTTCAATGGCTTTTAAGATACACATCATATTGGCTTCTGCCACAACTTCGTCGCCAACTTTGGCCACGGCGTTGTATTTCCAGATACCTTTGAGGATGCGGTCAATCTTCACGTGCAGAATAATCTGGTCACCTGGCGATACTGGCTTTTTAAAGCGCACATTGTCGATGCCAGCAAAGTAATACACTGAATCATTGGTCGGCTTGGTGCCCATGGTTTTAAAAGAGAGTAAAGCAGCAGCTTGTGCCATCGCCTCTACAATCAAGACACCAGGCATCACTGGATGGTATGGAAAATGGCCTGGAAAATAAGGCTCGTTGACCGAAACGTTTTTCACAGCAGTAATCTCTTTACCCAGCTCCATCGACAAGACACGGTCAACCAGTACAAATGGATAGCGGTGCGGCAGGTGTTCCAGAATCTCATGAATATCCATGCTATTCATTGTGTTTTCAGCCATAAATTCTCTCAATCTTCCGAATGTTTTTGTATGTTGCTTATTGCTTGCTCAAGCTGCTTGAGCTTGAGGTTATGTTGTTCTAAATGGCGGATGTTTGCGGCCGTCCGCAGCCAGTCTTCGTGCTTCTGAAATGGCATCAGCGCGGTATACGTCCCCGCTTGCTGTATCGAGCGCATAATCATAGATCCTGGCGAGATGGTCACGCCGTCGACAATCTGCAGGTGCCCCAGAATCATGGCTGCCCCACCAATCTTGCAGTGCGCGCCAATCACAGCACTGCCAGCAATGCCAACGCAGCCCGCAATCACTGTATGAGCCCCAATGCGAACATTATGGGCGACCTGTATCAAATTGTCCAACTTCACACCGTCTGCAATCACCGTATCATCCAGCGCACCGCGGTCCACCGTGGTATTGGCACCGATATCGACATGATCACCAATGACCACGCGGCCAATTTGCGGTATTTTAACCCATTGCCCCTGTTCTTCTGCATAGCCAAAGCCGTCATTACCGATCACGCAACCAGAAAACAAGTGGCAATGGCTGCCGATGACAGTGCCATGCTTGACGACAACACGTGGCTCTAACACTGTATGTGCGCCTATCGTCACATCATCTTCAATCACGCAACCAGCGCCTATGCGCACATCACGCCCTAGCTTTACGCGATCACCGATGCTGACCATGGCATCTACCGTCAACTCTGATGGCAGATGGGTATCAAAACCAATTGCAGCACTGGCATGTACGTGATTCACATACTGCTTGGGAGGATTCATCAATGCCGACAATTTTGCAAAATAAGCGTACGGATTATCGGTCAGTATGCAGGGCAGGCTGGTTAAATGGCGATGTTCTGGACGCAAAATGACAGCGCCTGCTTGAGCAGCCTGCAATGACTGCGTATATTTGGTGTCATTAAAAAAAGCAATCGCATCAGGCTGTGCTTGCGCCAAAGAGGCCATGCGACTTACCTTAAGCGTCGCTGCATTTGCACAGACACCTGCGTCCAGCTGTCCACCCAGAGACGCAACAATCTCTTGTAATGTAAAGTGTTGCGCCATAGAAGTACTACCTTTGAGAATAACTTGAGAACGATGATTGCCGGTTACTTCTTGCCCAGCAATTTGAGGACTTTATCTGTAATATCAATACGTTTGCTGGCATAGGCAACGCCGCTGTAAGCGACCAGATCATAGCCCTCGCTTTCGGAAACGGTTTGCACAGCCTTGTTAATACGCTCCTGTAGCAAAGCCAGCTCTTCATTCTTACGCAGATTAATATCCTCACGCAACTCACGCTGCTTGCTTTGAAACTCAAGCCGCAAGTTGTTTAACTGCCGCTCTTTTTGACGGCGATCCGCTTCCACAATATTAGCGCGGTCATGATCGAGTTGTGACTCCAGGTCACGAATCTGTTTTTGCAGTTTTTCTAGTTCAAGTGAGCGCGGGCTAAACTCTTTTTCAAGTTTTTTGCCGGTTTCAGCAGTTTGCGGCGCCTCCTGCAATAACTTGTCTACTTGCACGTAGCCAACTTTAAAATCAGCCGCAATCGCCTGGCCGCAGCACAGCAAAATACTGAACAGCCCTACCAGAATACCTCTCATGCGATGACTCCCTTCCGTGCCTGCCATATTGCAACCTGACATTGTTCAACCATTAGAACTGCTGTCCGAACTGGAACTGCAGCATCTGCGTATCATCACCACTCTTGTCGTTCAACGGTTTTGCCAGCACCAGTTTCAATGGACCAAATGGTGATACCCAGGTCACGCCTACGCCCGTTGAGAATCTCAAGTATTCAGAGTTAATTGAGTCATCCTTGCCATATACACCGCCACCATCGACAAACGCACTTAACCTGAACTGGTTAGATTGCGACACAAATGGCACAGGCATAAACAATTCTACGTTACCCACAAAGCGCTTGGTACCACCAATAGCAAAGTCTGAGCCGGTACTTGGGTTGATTTGACGAGGGCCCAAGGACGAGTTCAGGAAACCGCGCACGCTGTTGACACCACCAGCATAGAAGTTCTTGAAGAATGGATAGTTTTTACCACCATAACTGTCCGCATAACCCGCTTCACCGTTAAGCATCAAGGTGAAGTCTTTGCCCAGGTCTTTATACCAGCTGTGTTGATAGCTGACTTTATAATATTGCAAGTCCAGCCCAGGAATAGAGACATCGCCTGACAGACGTTGCAACACACCGCGGCGCGGGAACAGGATATTGTCACGTGAGTCGTACGTCCAACCTGCGTTAAACACAATAGAGTTACTACTACAACCACTATTGTTACCACAGAAGTTCAGGTACTGAATCGGGCTGCTAGCAGACAGCTCAACATCGGTAAAGTCTAACGTTAAGCCAGCGCTGATAAAGTCCATCTCGGACATCGGCATGCCAAAACGCATCCCCACACCATAAGACTGGCTGTTATACGTACCCACGTTCAGCGTGCTGGAGTTTCTGCGGCTGGTATCGACATCACGGCGATAAATATCAAAGCCACGACTGATGCCATCAGGCGTGAAATAAGGGTCAGTGTAAGACAATGAATACACCGTGTTGTAGCTGCTGGTATTCACTTGCAACGCCACGCGGTTACCCGTGCCCAGGAAGTTAGGCTGGTTAATGTTAAAGCCAAGCACCACACCATCACTACTGGACAAACCAGCACCGAACTGCACACTACCTGTCGCTTTTTCTGCTACGGTCACGTTCATATCAACCTGGTCATTAATCCCAGGTACGGACGGGGTTTCCAGCTCAACACTATCAAAAAAGTTTAAACGCTGGATACGCTCTTTAGAACGTTTGATTTTGTCGCCGGCATACCAGGCAGACTCCAGCTGACGCATTTCACGCCTGACCACTGAGTCACGTGTACGGGTGTTGCCTTGCACGTTAATCCGTCTGACATACACCTTGCGGCCTGGGTCAACAAAAAACGTAAAGGCAACCGTATGCTCCAGCTTGTTGATTTCAGGCACGGCATTGACGTTAGCAAATGCGTAACCTTCTTCACCCAGCTTGTCATTCATGTTTTTACTAGCATCCGTCACCTTCTGGCGGCTAAACACTTCGCCATCCTGGATATTGATCAGCTTGCGCAAGTCCTCTTCTGGCAACAGCATATCGCCTGCCAGTTTAGTCTTGCTGATATTATATTTCTCACCTTCAGTCAGGTTGATGTTGATATACACATCACGCTTGTCCGGTGAGATCGACACCTGAGTCGAATCAATCGAAAACTCAAGGTAACCCTGGTTCATATAAAACGAACGCAATGCTTCGAGATCAGCGGTCAGTTTTTGCTTGGAATACTGGTCATCTTTATTCCACCAGCTCATCCAGTTAGGCGTGGTGAGCAAAAAGTTGGCGCGCAAGTCCTCTGTTTTGAATAAGTGGTTACCGACAATATTGATGTCGCGGATCTTGGCGGCCGGACCTTCAGTGATTTCAAAACGAATCGCCACCCGGTTACGCTCCAGCGGGCTGGCGGTGGCCTTTACTTCGGCGCTGTATTTCCCTTGTGACAGGTATTGACGCTTGATTTCCTGCTCGGCTCTATCGAGTTGGGATTTATCAAAAATCTGGCCTTCGGCAATGCCGATTTGTTTCAGGCCATCTTTGATTTTGTCTGTCTGAAAGGATTTATTACCGCTAAAGTCAATTTGCGTCACAGAAGGACGTTCTTGTACGGTCACTACCAGTACATCGCCTTCATTCTCAATACGCACATCTTTAAAAAAGCCAGTGGCATACAGGGATTTAATCGCCTGGGCCGCTTTTTCATCGCTCATCACATCACCCACCTGCATCGGCAGGTAGTTAAATACGGTGCCAGGTTCGGTGCGTTGCAGGCCTTCGACACGAATATCGGTAATCACAAAAGGCTCTGCGGCATAAGCGTTCAGGTGCATGACCCCCGCCAACAAACACAACCACAATTTAGAACTGGATTTTATTCTCATTAACTATGCTTTCAACCTATCAGGTAACGATTGATGTCATTAAAAAATGCAATCAACATCAATGCCCCTAACATACCTAAACCCAGACGCTGCCCAATCGCCAGCACCTTGTCAGGTAATGGTTCTCCTCGTATCAATTCCGCCATATGATACAACAAATGACCGCCATCCAATACTGGAATCGGTAGCAGATTCATGACGGCAATACTGATACTCAGTAAAGCAATAAAACCGATGTAGGGCTTGAGTCCCATGTCGGCAGATTCACCCGCGGCATCGGCGATGCTGACTGGCCCGCTGATGGCTTTAAGCGATGCCTGGCCAGTGACCATTTTGCCCAGCATTTTGAGG
>CAYPZE010000033.1:0-16007 GCA_964415305.1 uncultured Methylotenera sp. | reverse complement strand
TGGATACCCTGGCACAACAGGACTTATTGCAATGCGACGTGCGGGAGGAGTGGCTGGGGCAGTCGATAGACATTTCCCACCTGCACACGCTGGGCGATGTACGCGCAAAAAACCTGTTACGCTTCTGGTTTCAGCAGCGTCAATGTCGTATGCCAAACACCGAGCAACTGCAGGATTACTGGAAACAGCTATCCTCGGTCAAATCACATCGTTACTTGCATCTGCCTTTACAAGGCCAGGCCGCCAACTACAAGGCCTATCTGCATCATTATCAAAGCCGCCTGTATTGCGTAGCCAAACCAGCAGCCCTGCCACACACGCCACTGATCTGGCAGGGCCAGCAGACGCAAATCTGGGGCGACTGGCAAGTGCAGTTCAAAGTCAGCAAAGGCCGTGGCATCGCCCTGGCCAGGCTAGGCATATCCCCGGCGGCTATTACCCTTAACAAGCGCTACGGACAGCCGATTCCATTGGCTGACGGTATTCAGCTATTAGTTACGCCACGCACTGGTGGCGAAGCCTTGCAGCCTGATGCCAAACGCCCAAGACGTGAGTTAAAAGTCATTTTTCAAATGCTGGCCGTGCCTCCGTGGCAACGTGCTTTTTACCCTGTGGTGCAAGTCACAACCACGCAACCCACCGCCTCACAAACACTGGTGGCATTGGCTGCGCTCGCAGTCGATGAAGCCTGGCGTCCAGGCCGTAACGCTTACGGCCTCGAAATTTTCCTGCATCCTCTCTGATTCAAATGTGGTTGTAATAAACCAATATAAACCATAAAATTGGTTGTATTGAGCCATATTTATGGTTTATATCCACCATAAAAATCTTAGTTGATTGATTTCAATGATCTTTTTTTTCACGGCATAAACGGAATGTTTTTTGCTGCTAAGAAGTACTTTTAAATCACTACAGATATTCAATAAAAGTATTCTCGGGAAAAAGGATCATTCGTTATGAATAAAAATACTATCAAGCCATTGCTGCTGGCGATTGTGTCTGCGTATGCGGCACAAGCGATGACGGTGCAAGCAGAAGAGGTGAAATTACAAAAGGTTGAGGTCGTAGGCACTACGCCATTACCAGGTGTGGGGTTGCCATTAGAAAAAGTGCCTGCCAACGTACAGTCGGCCAAGGGTAAAGAGATCGTGAATCAGCACAGCAGTACGATTGCTGATTTTATGAATAATAATATGGTAGGGGTCAGTGTCAATGAGACACAGAACAACCCGTTTCAACCTGATGTGTTGTTCCGTGGCTTTACTGCTTCGCCATTGCTAGGCACACCACAAGGCCTGTCTGTGTTTGTGGACGGCGTGCGGGTGAATGAGCCTTTCGGTGATGTGGTCAACTGGGATCTGATTCCGGTGAATGCAATTGCTAACATGAATTTGATTCCTGGCTCTAACCCGGTTTTTGGCTTGAACACTCTGGGTGGCGCTTTGTCCGTCACGACCAAAAATGGCCGTACCCACAAAGGTGGTGCGGTTGAAACGAGCTTTGGTTCATGGGGCCGTAAAAACACGTCTGCTGAGTTTGGTGGAGTGTCAGAAGATAATTCAGTCGATTACTTTATTTCTGGCAACTATTTTGACGAAGATGGCTGGCGTGATTACTCACCGAGCACAGTCAAACAATTATTTGGCAAGGTGGGCTGGCAAAATGAGACTACACGCCTGGAGTTGAGCTATACCGGTGCTGACAACAATATGATTGGTAACGGTCTGGTTCAAAAAGAGTTGATTCAGGATTTTGGCCGCAGCAGCATCAATACGCGCCCTGACCAAACCAAAAACAGCATGAACTTCCTGAATTTGAACGGCAGCCACTGGTTTAACGACGACGTGCAATTAACCGGTAATGTGTATTTCCGCCAATCTAACCGCAAAACATTGAACGGTGATGTGAATGATGATTTCAACGGTTCAGGTGCGCTGGATTTAGACGCGAATGGTGAAATTGACAGTACCGAGTTAGCCACTGCACTTGCCGCCTGTCAGGCAGGCACCAACTCCGAGGAAAGCTGTTCTGGTGCTTTGAACCGCAGTAATACTCGTCAAAGAGGGCATGGTTTTAATACCCAGTTGACTTTTAACCAGCCTTTGTTTGAAAAGAAAAACCAGTTAATTGTGGGCGGTGGCTATGATTTTTCAAAAATCAAATTCTCGCAGTCTACCGAGTTTGGCTTGATTAACGCCTCACGTGGTGTAGATGCACTAGGTGAGTTGAGTGATGAAGCTGCAGTGAAACTGAATGGCAGAACCACCAGTTGGGGTGCGTTTGTGACCGATACTTTGTCTTTGACTGATCAATGGCACTTAACCATGTCTGGCCGCTACAACCATATCAAGGTTGAAAACCGTGACCGCCTGATTCCGGATGTGACAGACCCGGAGACACTGTCTGGCGATCATAGTTTTAACCGTCTTAACCCTGCGGTTGGCTTGAACTTTACGCCAACTCAAGCACTGACCATGTACGGTAGCTATAACGAAGGCATGCGTGCACCGACGTCTATGGAGTTGGGCTGTGCAAACCCGGCAGTACCGTGCAAGTTACCGAATGCGATGGCAGGGGATCCTCCATTGAAAAAAGTGGTAGCCAAAACCTTTGAAGTGGGGGCGCGTGGCCAGTTAACTGACAATATCCGCTGGTCTACGGCGGTATATCGTACTGAAAACCATGACGATATTCAGTTTATTGCGACGAATGCGACTAATGGCATGGGCTATTTTGATAACGTTGGTAAAACCCGTCGTGTGGGACTGGATGCTGGTTTGAACGGCATAACAGGTGATTTGTCATGGAACGTGGGCTATAGCTTTGTGCGCGCGACTTACCAAACACCTTTTGAAATTACCAATGAGGTGAACTCGTCTTCTGATGGCACGGCGATTCAAGTCAGTAAAGGCGATCGCTTGCCTAACCTGCCTGAGCATGCCTTGAAATTGCGCTTGCAATACCAGGTGACATCGCAATGGACAGTTGGCAGTAACATCAATACTTACTCAGACGTGTATGTGCGCGGTAACGAGAACAACAAGCATCGTGCCAATGATGGTGATGATGAGCACGTGCAGGATTCTGGCAAAGTGGGTGGCTTCACCATCGTGAACATCGACACCCGTTACCGTTTTGGCAACAGTGGTTGGCAGTTCTTTGCTAAAGCCATCAATATTTTTGACAAAGAATATGCGACTGGTGGTTTGCTTGGTGAAAACTGGATTGAGGGCGGTCAATTCTCAGGCAATGAAGAGCCTTCGAAATTGCTGATGATAGGCGCGCCTCGTGCGGGCTGGTTGGGTTTCCGTTACGAGTTCGGTGCCAAACCATCATTAGCCAGTTACGACCGTGACTAAATAATAATTAAGGACGAAGCGTGCTTTCACAACTTTCATCATCCACGGATAAATCGGTTTTTTTACCCTTCAAGAAAAAAATCTTGCTGGTAGAAGACGAAGTGCTGTTTGCCAAGGCGGTGGTTAAGCGCCTGCAAAAGGCCGGGTTTGAGTGTGAGCACGCAGAGTCTTTGCATGATGCAAGGTTGTTGGTAAAACAATTTGAACCGGATATGGCGCTGCTGGATATGCGCCTGCCCGATGGCAATGGGCTGGATTTATTGTCAGACTTTGTTGCCAAAAATATAAATACCATCGTCATGACTGCTTTTGGCGATGTGACCGATGCGGTCAATGCGATCAAGATGGGTGCGATTGACTATTTAAAAAAACCCATTGATCTTGAAGAATTACTGCTCATTATTCAAAAAAATGAGAAAACCACTGATCTGCAAACCAGTCTAGACTACTCCAGGCAGCGCGATACTATCGTCAATGAGTCTGTGCAGTTGATTGGTGAGAGTGCTGCCATGCAAAGCGTGCGCCAGCAAATTACCCGTATTGCGCAATTAAGCGCGCTTAGTGATGCCGTACAGCCTACGGTGTTGATTACCGGCGAAACCGGTACCGGAAAAGATGTGGTGGCGCGCTACTTGCACGCCAGTTGCTCGAACCATGACAAGCCGTTTGTGCATGTGGATTGTGCCTCGTTGCCGGCAGAGCTCATTGAAAGTGAGTTGTTTGGCCATGAAAAGGGCGCCTTTACCAATGCAGTGGCTTCCCGTCCGGGCCTGATTGAGTCTGCCGAAGATGGCACCTTGTTTTTAGATGAAATCGGCGAATTGCCGTTGGGCTTGCAAGCGAAGTTGCTGAATGTGCTGGAGCGCAGAATGGTGCGCCGCCTGGGCTCCACCAAAGAGCGCCCGGTACAGGCACGCATTATTGCGGCAACTAACCGTGATTTGTACCAGATGTCGAGTGAAGGGCGCTTCCGCTCAGACCTGTATTACCGTTTAAATGTCATTACCATGCAGATGCCGCCATTGCGTGACCGTGGCCAGGACGTGTTGCTGCTGGCTAATTACTTCAGGCAAATGACAGAAAAGCGTTATGCTTTGCCGCACCATGAGTTTAGTGCCATGGCGCTGATGGCGATACAAAATTATCACTGGCCTGGTAATGTGCGTGAAATGCGTCACCAAATTAGCCGGGCAGTATTGATGTGCACGCAGGCTATGATTTCAGAACACGACCTGGGCTTGCCGCAACTGGCTGCAGTCAACGCCAATACATCTATGCAAAGTGAAGCGCAGGTCACATTAGATGATGCCGAAAAAGCCATGCTGCTGAATGCACTGGAGCAGTCCCGCAATAACGTTTCCAAAGCGGCACGCCTGTTGGGGATTACCCGCATGACCATGCGCTACCGCATGGACAAACACGGTATTTCCGTTTAGTTTTCTCTGATTTAAATACCTTTTCCAACCCCTCGTCTTGGCGAGGGGTTTTTGTTTTTATTTCCACACAAGGCCATGACATAAATCAACGACGATCAGCTGCCAGTCTAAGGCTGCATGGTATCATTGCACTTTTACAGTGGAGCTGAAAATGATTGGTACCCCGTTGAGCGCAAATGCGACCAAAGTCATGCTATTAGGCAGTGGTGAGCTTGGTAAAGAGGTGATTATTGCCTTGCAGCGTTTGGGGGTGGAAGTCATTGCCGTGGACCGCTATCAAGACGCACCTGGTCATCAGGTGGCGCATCATGCTTACGCGATTGATATGACAGATGCCACGGCATTGAAAGCCTTGGTCAATCAGGTCAAGCCACATTACATCGTGCCGGAAATCGAGGCGTTGAATACTGAGGCGCTTGCTGAAATTGAAGCCACTGGCGTGACTGTAGTGCCTACCGTACGCGCAGTGCAGCTGACCATGAACCGTGAAGGCATCCGTCGCCTGGCGGCCGAAGAATTAAGTTTGCCAACATCTCCTTATGCGTTTGCCCGCTCTGAGGCCGAGCTGCAAGCCGCGATTGATAGTGGTATTGGCTATCCTTGCTTTATCAAACCTACCATGTCCTCATCAGGCAAAGGTCAATCACGGATTACGCAAGCGTCTGAGGTCAAAACCGCTTGGGAATATGCTGCCAGTGGTGGCCGCGTGAATCAGGGGGTCGTCATTGTCGAAGGCCAAATTGATTTTGACTATGAAATCACCTTGCTGACGGTGCGTGCCAAGAATGCATCCGGCCAGATTGAAACACACTTCTGTGCACCGATTGGCCATGTGCAGAAGCAGGGCGATTATGTGGAAAGCTGGCAACCACAGGCGATGCATCCGCAAGCGTTGAAAAATGCACAAAACATTGCCAAAAAGGTGACGGATGCTTTGGGCGGCCAAGGCCTGTTTGGGGTGGAGTTGTTTGTGAAAGGCGAGCAGGTCTGGTTCTCCGAAGTCAGCCCACGTCCACACGACACGGGCATGGTCACCATGTGTACCCAGCGCCTGAATGAGTTTGAATTGCACGCGCGCGCCATTCTGGGTTTGCCAGTGGATGTGGCACAACGTGAAGCAGGCGCCAGTGCCGTGATTTATGGTGGTGCAGATGCGCCTGTACTCGAGTATCACGGCCTGGAAGCCGCCATGTCTGTGCCTAATAGCGAGATCCGCTTGTTTGGCAAGCCAGAGTCGTTTGTGCGCCGTCGCATGGGTGTTGCATTGGCGACGGCAGGTAATACCGAAGCCGCGCGTGAACTTGCCAAGCAGGCGGCAGCGCTGGTGACGCCAAAAGCGGCGGGTTAAGCAGTATGGCAGTGGAGATTCAAGAGCCTAACGCAGCCAAGCAATCGCTATTTGAATGGCTAGGTGGCGCAGAAAAGGGCGCAGAGACCATACGCAACCTGGTCGAAACCTTTTACGACACCATGGATACCGATCCGAAAGCGGCTGCTTTACGAGCTATTCATCAGCCGGATTTAACCGAAGCCCGGGAAAAACTGTTTATGTTTTTAATGGGCTGGACTGGTGGGCCGCAGTTATATATTGAGCGCTACGGCCATCCGCGTTTGCGGGCACGGCATATGCCATTCCCCATTGACGAGTCGGCGCGTGACCAGTGGATGTATTGCATGATTAAAGCCATGCATACGTTACAGTTTGAAGAGTCGCTGATGAAGCATATTGCCAACCAGCTTTATGGTGTGGCGGACTTTATGCGTAACCGCGAAGGCTAGCATCTCATAGTTGTAATCAGTTTTATAATAAAAAAGCCCCGAGAACGGGGCTTTTTTACGACTGTGCACCAATTGCTTCTACAGCTTCAGCCTGAGCAATGTCGCTACCCTGAGTTTTCTGCCGTGACTTACCTGCGCTATGCTTGGCCTGGTTGAGGGTTTGCGGGGTGGCTTTAAAACCAAAGCCACCTAACAGGGCTGCAACGACTTTACGCTTGCTGCTAGAAGGCTTGGCAGGCACTTGTTTGGGTGCTGCCGCGGCCGCAGGTTGATAAGGTTGCTGGAACCAGCCTTCGTCTGCGCTTGTGGCTTTTGTCGTGCGGGGTGGTCGGCTACTGTTGACCGTGGCTTTTTCTTTTGGAATCTGCTTTTTGATCAACTTCTCAATCTCGTCGAAGTATTTTGTTTCATCTTCGTCAATCAGTGAGATGGCAATGCCTTTGGCTCCGGCGCGGCCAGTACGGCCAATACGGTGCACATAGTCTTCCGGTGCCGTCGAAATTTCATAGTTAATTACCAGCGGTAAGTCGGTGATATCCAGACCGCGTGCCGCTACATCCGTTGCGACCAGGGCGCTGATGGTGCCTGCCTTAAACGCATCCAGTGCTTCAATCCGTTCCTTTTGCGATTTGTCACCATGAATTGCACTGCACGGAATCTGGTCACGCTCCAGCGCCCGCGCCAGCTTGCTGGCGGATAGCTTGGTTTTTGTGAACACGATCACTTGCTGGTTAGCATATTGTTTGAGTAACTGCACCAGAAAGCGCTGCTTCTGATCGCTATTCACCAGGTAGGCTTTTTGCTCTACATTGTCGTTGGTCGCGTTACTACGTGCGACTTCGATCAAGGTTGGATTATTTAAAAACGCATCTGCCAGCTTTTTGATTTCATCAGAAAAGGTCGCAGAAAACATCAGGTTTTGGCGCTGCTTGGGCAATAACGCCAAAATACGTTTTAAATCCGGCATAAAGCCCATGTCCAGCATGCGATCCGCTTCGTCCAGGACCAAAAACTGCACCTGGCTTAACGACAACGTTTTTTGCTCAACGTGGTCCAGCAGACGCCCCGGGGTTGCCACCAAAATTTCCACGCCTGTTTTCAGGATAGGTGTCTGTGTTTTGATATCCACGCCGCCATACACCACAAGGCTACGCAAATGCGTGTGTTTGGCGTAGGTTTTGATGTTGTCATAGACCTGTATCGCTAATTCACGCGTAGGGGCCAATACCAGCGCCCGGATAGGGTGCTTGGCAGGCGAAGTACTGCTGCTGGAGAGTGGCAGCAGGGTGTGCAAAATGGGCAACGAAAACGCTGCCGTTTTACCGGTCCCGGTTTGCGCACCAGCCATCAAATCCATGCGTTGCAAAGCGAGTGGAATCGCCTGCGCCTGGATAGGCGTGGGCGTGGTGTAGCCAGATTCATCAATCGCTTTTAACAGCGGCTCGGCTAAGCCGAGCGTGCGAAAATCTACTATGGTTTGCTCAGACATAGGCGAGTCTTAGGCAAATGAACGTGGGCGCTTGGCACCACCATTGTCGCCAAATGACTTGCCTGCCGGACGTGGTTTATTATTACCACGGCTACCGTTAGGGTTGCCAAAACGCTCCTGGTTGTTGCCCGCCGGACGTGGACGGCGTTGACCAAACTCGTCAGCCAAGGCACGTGCAAACTGAAAGTCGGTATCTTTGTTGTAACTTTTGCTGTTACCGTTGACTTCTTTGTCCTGTTTTTGCTCCATCACGCGTGGTGCACGTGGCTTGTTGGCTTGTGCATCACGGTTGTTGTCGCGACCGCCTTCGCGAGCAGCGCGCTCACCAAACGATTTGTTCTGGCCTGGTCTGCTGTCGTCACGACGGAAACCGCCTTTGCCTTGCGGCTTGCCATTGCGTCTGCCACCACGTTTACCATCGCCACCATCATCCATACGTGCAGCACGTTTTGGCTCAAAGCCTGCAATCACCTCAGCCTGCAATTTTTGGCCAGTGTATTGCTCAATTTTGCGCAACAGGTGACGGTCCGCGTTAGATGCAAATGAAATCGCGACGCCAGTGTTGTTCGCACGTCCAGTACGGCCAATACGGTGTACATAATCTTCTGCAAATTTTGGCAGGTCGTAGTTAATGACGTGTGAGATGCCTTGAACGTCGATACCACGTGCGGCAACATCGGTTGCAACCAGCACTTTAACGTCACCATGGCGCAGTTTGGTCAAGGTGCGGTTACGCGCGCCTTGCGTCATGTCACCATGCAGGGCTGCCGTGCTGTGGCCTGCGGCATAAAGATCTTCAGCAAGCAAGTCGGCGTGACGCTTGGTACTCGTGAAGATAATGGTTTGATTCACATCTGGTGCAATCAATAAGTGTTCCAGCAGTTTATTTTTGTGGTTCATATCATCCACAAAATGCAAACGTTGCTCGATGTTGGCGTGTTTTTCTTTTTGACCAGCCACTTGAATTGTCAGTGGGTTGCGCAAGAAGCGTTTGCCGATATCCATAATACCGTCCAGCGTTGCAGAGAACAGCAAGGTTTGGCGCTCGGCAGGTAACGCTTCGCAAATACGCTCAACATCAGGCATAAAGCCCATGTCCAGCATGCGGTCAGCTTCGTCCAGCACCAGCATTTGCAAACGGCTTAAATCAATACGGCCGCGTTCCAGGTGGTCAATAAAACGGCCTGGCGTTGCCACCAGAATATCCAGTGGTTGAGACAGCAGCTTGTTTTGCAATGGGTAAGGCATGCCACCAACGATGCTGATGCAGCGTGCGCGCAAGAATTTACCGTATTTACGAGCAGCTTCGTTTACTTGAGCTGCCAGTTCGCGTGTTGGTGTCAGCACCAGAATACGCGGGCCGCGGCTACGTACTGGGTGTTGTGTCGCCAGCAGGTTTAATGCTGGCAGGGTAAAGGCAGCGGTTTTACCAGTGCCGGTTTGGGCAGAGGCCATGATGTCACGGCCTTGCAAAGCTTCAGGAATGGATTGCGCCTGAATGGCTGTTGGGTTTTCATAGCCTGCGTCGGTCAATGCGCGCAAAATGGAGGGGTCGAGATTTAAATCTGCAAAAGACAAGGAATGTCCCTTTCATCAACAATTAAAAAGGGCGCTAGTAAAGCAATAAAGCAAAGCCAATTAAATATCACGACACTCAACGTAGTGGGTGTGGCGCTAAATTAATTAAGCCAAAGCAACAATTTAGGAATAGATGCTTTTACCGGCGCTTGGGCATGGCCACTAACCGATAAAAGAAGATGGTGTCATTAAGACTTCATCTAAAGATGATAACCTCAAAATTTCGCGAGTTATCGACAGGTCAGGGCAATGAATTTAAAACAAATGTGGCGGGTCTAGTACCAGCCGTGTTTTAAAGTTGCTCGCAGTATAGCCACTTTATTTTAAAAGTCAAATATTTAAGTTGATTTGTGATAAAATCGCGCCCTTTCCAAACAGATGGCAGTTCACATGGCACGCAACCTTAGAAATATCGCAATTATCGCCCACGTTGACCACGGTAAAACCACCATGGTCGACAAGTTACTTCAACAGTCAGGTACTTTTGCCTCACACCAAGCGGTGACTGAGCGCGTGATGGATAGTAACGATCTGGAAAAAGAACGCGGCATTACGATTTTGGCCAAAAACACTGCCTTAACTTATGAGGGCACGCACATTAACATCGTCGATACACCTGGCCACGCCGACTTCGGTGGTGAGGTAGAGCGTGTATTAGGCATGGTGGATGGCGTATTGTTGCTGGTGGATGCTGTCGATGGCCCTATGCCGCAAACGCGCTTTGTGACTAAAAAAGCATTGGCCCTGGGTTTGAAGCCTATCGTGGTCATTAACAAAGTGGACCGCCCAAGTGCACGTCCTGACTGGGTGATTAACCATACGTTTGACCTGTTTGCCAACCTGGGCGCGACCGACGAGCAATTAGACTTTCCAGTGGTTTATGCCTCAGCATTGAATGGCTTTGCTACATTAGACATGAGCAAACCATCAGACAATATGCGTGCCTTGTTTGACACGATTTTAAGCCATGTTGAGCCACCTAAAGGCGACAGCGAAGCGCCTTTGCAATTGCAAATTTCAGCGTTAGATTATTCTACATATACGGGTCGTCTAGGCGTTGGTCGTGTGACCAATGGTCGTATCAAGCCAGGCCAAGTCGTCGCGGTGATGCGTGAAGATGAGCAAGTGGCGCAAGGCCGTATCAACCAGGTATTAGGTTTTAAAGGCTTGGAGCGCGTACCGGTTGAAGAAGCTGAGGCCGGTGATATTGTGATTATTTCCGGTATCGAAGAAATCGGTATCGGCTTTACGATCTGTGATCGCGACAAACCTGTTGGTCTGCCACATCTGGGCGTAGACGAACCTACATTGACAATGGACTTTATGGTCAACACTTCACCATTAGCCGGGACTGAAGGTAAATTTATTACCTCACGCCAGATCCGTGATCGTTTAACTAAAGAATTATTGGTCAACGTGGCCTTACGTGTTGAAGATACTGAAGACACCGATGTATTCCGCGTGTCTGGCCGTGGTGAATTGCACCTGACCATCTTGCTGGAAAACATGCGCCGCGAAGGTTTCGAAATCGCGGTGGGTAAACCACGTGTCGTGTTCAGAGAAATCAATGGTGAAAAATGTGAGCCATATGAGATCCTGACTGTGGACCTGGAAGACGAAAACCAGGGTGCGGTGATGGAGGAATTGGGTCGCCGTCGTGGTGAAATGAGTAATATGGAGTCTGACGGTAATGGTCGTACGCGTCTGGAATACCGTATTCCAGCCCGTGGCCTGATTGGTTTCCAGGGCGAGTTTTTGACATTGACCCGTGGTACCGGTTTGATGGCGCATATTTTTGATGAATACGCGCCTGTGAAAGCCGATATGCCTGGCCGACGCAATGGTGTACTGATTTCCGCCGAGCAGGGTGAAGCGGTCGCTTATGCCTTATGGAAGTTGCAAGACCGAGGCAAGATGTTCTCCAGCCCGGGTGACCGTTTATACGAAGGCATGATTATCGGTATCCATAGCCGAGACAATGACTTGGTGGTAAACCCGATCAAGGGTAAACAGTTAACCAACGTGCGTGCCTCCGGTACTGACGAAGCGGTGCGTTTGGTACCGCCTATCTCTATCAGCCTTGAAAGCGCTGTGGAGTTTATTGATGATGATGAGTTGGTTGAGATCACTCCAAAAACAATTCGTCTGCGTAAACGCTTCCTGTTGGAGCACGAGCGTAAACGTGCCGGTAAATAGTTTTTAGGTTGTTATATAAAAAAGCCAGCTGAATGCTGGCTTTTTTGTTGTCTGTTTCCTGATTGTGATGTGTTAGTTTTTATTACTGAAATAGCCCTAAATGATGTTAACCTTTTATATAATTGAAAACATAAAATAACTAAAGTTAATTTAGAGTGGGCAATGAGCGCATCTAAGTTAACGCCGTGAAAATGTATGTTTAATTTCAATTGAGGAGAAAAGTAATGGCAATGCATGAATTGAATGCTGTAGAAGTTGACGTGGTTTCTGGTGGTTTGGGCGCTGGTATTGGCTACTATGGCACGCCAGAAGAAACGATTGCTGCGGGCAATGTATTAATTGCTGCGGTTGGAGGCATTGTGGGTGTGACAGCCGTTTTGGGTTCAGTGTTAAATGGCCCATCAGGCCCGGCAGTGGTCTCTGCTTTATCTGGCGTGCTGTCTGGCGGCGTTTTTGGCTTGTTGTTCGGCCGCAGCCAATAATTAAAACGCAAATCTCCCCTAATAACAGCCTCCTCAGGGGCTGTTTTTTTATGTCTGTCACCTGCGTGGACCGTCTCTGATTCCGGGTCATGGCTCATTTGCTTGCGGCCTTGGTGTTTGCAAAATAACTGCGATACACTTGGCAATAAAATAATCAGTAGGCCTGAGCATGATGGAATCGCTAGAACAGTATCGCGTCAACCCGAAGAAGTTTGCTTTAAAGCAATTTAAACCAGAGGATAAATCTGCCCGCACTGGCGATAAAGAAAGTGATGCCAGCTTGCTCGCTGAGCTGGCGCATCAAATCAATGTCCGGCAAGACATTCTGCATGCGGAGGGTAAGCATAAGGTATTGCTAATTTTGCAAGGCATGGATACCAGCGGTAAGGACGGCACCATCAAGCATGTGTTCAGCGCCTGCGACCCCCTAGGTATCCGCCTGGCCAGTTTTAAAGCGCCAAGTGCTGATGAACTGGCACATGACTATTTGTGGCGTGTGCACAACCAGGTGCCGACCAAGGGTGAGCTGACGATTTTTAATCGCAGCCATTATGAAGATGTGTTGATCGTAAAAGTGCATGACTGGATAGATGACGCCGAGTGCCAGCGACGTTATCAGCAAATCAATGATTTTGAGCGCATGCTAAGCGAAACCGGCACCACCATTATTAAATGCTTCTTGCATATCTCTAAAGATGAGCAAAAAGAACGCTTGCAAGAGCGCCTGGATGATCCAACCAAACATTGGAAGTTTAATCCCAAGGATCTGGATGAGCGTGCTTTGTGGGATCGTTATATGGCTGCGTATGAACTGGCGCTGAAAGAGACTTCCACAAAATATGCGCCTTGGTATGTGATCCCCGCTGACTCTAAAACCAACCGTAATTTGCTGGTTTCCCAGATTCTACTAGAGGCCCTGAACCAGTTGCCACTGGTATATCCCGCCAAGCCCAAGGCATGGGATAAGCTCACTATTGAGGATTAACCGCGAAATTTAATGATTTTACGCTGTGTAAATGTGGTCGTTTACAGTTTAATAAGCCTGAATTTAATCGTGGTTAAAAAATGAGCTTACGTTTTCGACTCAACTTGTTAGTTACCATGCTGTCTTTGGCCTTTTTGGTGGCCGCCGCGGTGGTGTTGGTGCGCGATACCAAAGACAGCATCCGTGAACGCGTAGAAGCCGCCACGCGTGTCACCGTGCAATTACTCGATACCGTGATTGTCAGCTCGGCCATGAATCCCAGTCTGGGGCCGACCCATTATGTGTTACAGGATTTCTTGCGCTCACTGGGTTATGTGCGTAGCAGCCGTATCGAGCTCTATGATTACGCCAATAATCCTTTATACATTTCGCCCACCTCCACCTTTAAATCCGAAATTAACCCGCCTGAATGGTTTACCAAGCTGGTGGCGCCCAAGGTGGAGACCGTGACAAGGCGCGTGCGCTATGGGGTATTGACCATTAGTTCAAATGCCGAAGGCTCTATCCGCGAGGCGTGGTCAGGCTTTTTGCAATTAATGATGATGGGTGTTGGTTTTTTTGTTTTGCTTAATCTGTTGGTGTATGGCTTGCTCAGCCATGCATTGCGTCCGGTCAGGCATATTCTGCACGCGATTAACCGTATTGAACAAGGCGACTTGACCACCCGGCTGGAACGTTTTTCGGTACCAGAATTTGACAAAATTGGCCTCAGTTTGAATCAGATGGCGTTGTCACTAGATGCTGAGCGCCAACTGGAGCAAAACCGCCAACTGACGCAATTGATACAGCAGCATATTGAAGACGAGAGGCGCAGTCTGGCGCGCGAACTACATGATGAACTGGGGCAATACGTCACAGCGATCAAGACGTTTGCCGTGGCGATTGTCAATAAAACCAAAGAAACTACGCCGGATATTGCGGCCAATGCGCAAACCATTGTCGCTGCCGCCAATCATATTTATGACGGCATGCATAACATCATCCGCCAATTGCGCCCGGCGGCCATGGATAATATGGGGTTGGTGGAAACCCTGCGTGACATGGTCTCCGGCTATCAGGCGCAACACCCTGAGTTAAACATTCAATTGCACTTGGCTGGCGAGTTTCAGCCTATGGGCGAAAATGTGAATATTAATCTCTATCGCATCGTGCAAGAAGCGGTCAATAACGCTATCAAACATGCGCATGCACAATGTATCAACGTTCACCTGTTGATCGATGCTGAAGGTTTGCGGCTGATGGTGTGTGACGATGGGGTAGGTATGCAACTGGATGCGGTCGACCAAAGTCGCCACTTTGGCTTGCTCGGCATGCGTGAGCGTGTACAGGCCCTGCACGGACAATTTAAAGTCGTTTCGCAGCCTGAGGTCGGGCGTGGAACCACTTTGGACATACGATTGCCTATACAATCAGCATAAAACAAGGGAGAAACAAGCGTGATTAGTGTGATGCTGGTAGATGACCATGCAGTGGTCAGGATGGGCTTTAAAATGCTGCTCGAGTCAGACCAGGACATTAAAGTGATTGCCGAGGCTGAGAGCGGCGAAGCCGCGATTAAGGCTTATGTCGAACATCATCCGCAAGTGGTGGTCATGGATATCACCATGCCGGGCATTGGCGGCATGGAAGCAATTGAGCGTATTTTGGCCAAAGACAATCATGCGCGTATTCTGGTGCTGTCTGCGCATGAGGATTCCGTGCATCCCAAACGCGTACTCAATGCAGGCGCCATGGGATATGTCACCAAGCGTAGCGCCGCAGAAGAGCTGATTAAAGCGATTCGTAGTGTGGCGCAGGGTAAAAAATACATCGAGGCCAGCGTGGCGCAGCAGATGGCGATTCAGCAATTGTCTGGCGAGCAAAATCCGGTAGATGTGCTCAGTGAACGCGAGTTTGAGGTGTTTATGTCGCTGGCACGCGGCAAATCGACCAACGAGATTGCCGAAACCTTGTTTTTGAGCCCACGCACTGTGGGCACGCATTTGTACAATATCAAGCAAAAGCTCAATGCGCAAAACTCGGCAGAAATTGCCCTGATTGCTATGCGCTGCGGTTTGCTTGAACCCTAAGTAGCTGCGATTCAGTAAAAAAGCCATTCTTGCAAAGAATGGCTTTTTTATTGCAATCAGCCGGTTATCTCGAGCTTCTGGAGCTGAGGATGCCAAAGGCCACGATGAGTAGCATGCCGATGATTTCATGCCTACTTAAGGTTTCGCCCCACACCAGCACGCCAATCAGCGTGGCAAAGACGACAGTGCTATAAGCCAGGCTGGCGACCGTCAGGGTGTTGCCAGTGCGGTAGGCGCGAGTCAGCGCCAGTTGGCTTAAGGTAGCTGATACGCCTAGTCCGCATAGTAGTGGTAGGTCTTGCCATTGCAATGCTGTCACATGGTCGATCAACATCCAGCCACCACTGGCGATGGTGCATACCAGGGTGAAATAGAAGACGGTGCGCCAGTCTGGCTCACCTGCAATGCCTAGCTGTTTGACGTGTACGTAGGCAAAGGCTGCGCCTATGCCTGACAACAAGCCAATGCCGCCAGCCAGCAGCTGGTTGCTATGAAAGGCAGGTTGCAATAGCAGGCAGACGCCGACAAAGCCGCCAACCACGCATAGATTGAGTGTTTGCCGTTGCTGGCGGCTCAGCGGGTGTTCTCCGCGTAATAGCCAGGGCGAGAGCAGGGCTAAAAACATGGGTGAGGT
>CAYPZE010000032.1:0-16111 GCA_964415305.1 uncultured Methylotenera sp. | reverse complement strand
ATAAGGATCAAGCATGTGGCTACGTACTGAATGTGACATCATTTTTAATGTCATTATCCCTACCCCTTTTATTTTGATGTTGCGACCGCGCAGTGGCGAGCAACAGTGGGTGGCGCGTCAGTCCTATACGTTGACGCCGAGTGTGCCGGTGGTGGAATATACCGACACCTATGGCAACCTTTGTCAGCGCCTGATGGCCCCTGTGGGGCAGTTTTGCATCAGCACCTCGGCGGATATTTTAACGGCGGATGGGATTGATACCGCCCCTGGCGCCCCCTTTGAGGATGTACAACATCTGCCTGATCATGTGCTGACTTATTTACTGCCTTCGCGCTACTGTGAGTCTGACAAGCTGATCAATTTGGGTCAGCAGATTGTGGCTGATGTGCGGCCTGGCTACGACCAGGTGATGGCGATTGAACAATGGATACGTCACAACGTTCGCTACAACACCAACTCTACGCACTTTCAACTCTCTGCTGTCGAAGTGAATCAGCAGCGTGAGGGCGTCTGCCGCGAACTGGCGCATTTGGGCATCGCCTTGTGTCGTGGCTTGTGTATTCCCGCTCGGATGGTCGTGGGATTTTTACATGAGCTGAATCCCATGGATTTTCATGCCTGGTTTGAAGCGTATGTGAATGGCAGATGGTATACCTTTGACCCTACCCAGCCTTTTCCGCGCGGCGGACGTGTGACTGTGGCTTATGGCCACGATGCTGCCGATGTTGCCATTTTTAACCAGTTTGGCCCAGCCTTGCATCCTGAACAGATGCATGTAAGCGTGACGCAACTCACAGCACCACCAGGCTAAATTTACCGGATGCGCATCTGATGAAACGTCTTAAAATCAAACATCTGACCGAGTATGTGTTCTCATCCCCAGTGACCCTGCAACAACATTGTTTGCTGATACGTCCGCGTGAAGGGCACGACTTACGTATCGAGTCCTCTCTGCTGACCATTTCACCGTCTTATCATATCCGCTGGTCGCGCGATGTGTTTGATAACTCGCTGGCAACTGTCAGCTTTTTACAACCCAGTGACAAGCTGACCATTGCCAGCGAGGTAGTGATACAACATTATGAAGAGGCGCCGTTTGATTTCTGGATGGAGGCTTATGCAACCAACTATCCGTTTGCTTATGCGCAAGCCGAATGGGCTGATCTGGCAGCCTATCAGCGGCTGATTTTTGCCCAGGACGAGTTTCTGGTGAACCAGTGGCTGCAGCAGCTTGGGCTGCTCAATGGCCAGCGCAATACTTTTGAGTTGCTGACAAGTTTGAATCAGGCGATTTATACACAATTTAGATATCAGGCACGTGAGGCGCCAGGCGTACAATCCCCTGCCACCACGTTAAACTATGGCAGCGGCTCTTGCCGGGATTATGCCACGTTGTTTATTGAAGCCTGCCGCAAACTGGGACTTGCCAGCCGCTTTGTCAGCGGTTATCTGCACGCCCCCGCCACTGAGGCCGGCAACGCTACCACCCATGCCTGGGCAGAGGTGTATTTGCCAGGCACAGGCTGGAAAGGCTTTGATCCGACCTCAGGTCAGGTCACTGGCACACAGCATATCGCCGTGGCTGTGGCGCGGGATCCGGAATCAGTACCGCCAGTTGCTGGCAGTTTTATTGGCCCCAATGTAACGCCGGTAATGCGGGTGAATGTACAGGTGAATTTACTCACCGATTAATACGCTCTTTTTAAACACCGATTGCTGCGCGGCTACCCACACAACAACATAAAAAAACCGCCTCACTAGGAGGCGGTTTTTTATACTGCGAATCTGTTTAAATGACAGAACAGATTTGTTCAAGGACATTTTGGCTTCGGCCGCTTTGCTTAACATCGCCTTGGAAATCCAAGGCGAGTTAGCCTACGCCGAAATGTTGTGAATCCTTACAAAACGCTTTTTACGGTATTCACAACATTTTCAACTGTGAAACCGAAGTGTTTCAACAGTACGCCGCCTGGTGCGGATTCGCCGAAGGTATCGATACCAACAACTGCACCTTCCAGACCGACATACTTACGCCAGAAGTCTGGGTGAGCCGCTTCAACAGCCACGCGTTTAACGCCTGGAGTCAACACGCTGTCTTTGTAAGCTTGGTCTTGACGGTCGAATACGTTGGTGGATGGCATTGAAACCACGCGCACTTTAGTACCAGCAGCGTTCAATTCTGCAGCCGCTTGAATCGCCAAATCTAACTCAGAACCGTTAGCAATGATGATCACATCAGCCTTGCCAGCGACGTCAGAGAATACATAGCCACCCTTGCGGATCAGCTCGAAGTCTTTAGCGTTGTGCTTGATGCCTGGCACCGCTTGACGGCTTAATACCAAGCTGGTTGGGCCTTCTGTGCGCTCTACTGCAGCAACCCATGCGACGGTTGTTTCTGTAGAGTCAGCAGGACGCCATACATCCATACGAGGAATCATACGCAAACCAGAAGTGTTTTCAACTGGTTGGTGAGTAGGACCATCTTCGCCTTGACCAATAGAGTCATGGGTCAATACGTAAACCACACGTTGATGCATCAACGCAGACATACGCATACCGTTTTTCATGTAGTCAGAGAACATGTGGAAAGTACCGCCGTATGGCAACAAGCCACCGTGCAATGCCATACCGTTCATGATCGCAGCCATACCGAACTCACGTACACCGTAAGAGATGTAGTTGCCTGGCTCTTTACCGCTCACGTGTTTGAACTCTTTAGCTGCTGTCAGGTTAGAACCTGTCAAGTCAGCTGAACCGCCCAAGAACTCTGGCAAGATTGGCGCCAAAGCAGTAATGGCTTTTTGTGAAGCTTGACGAGTCGCCAATTTCTCAGCTTTTTCGTTCGTTTCAGCAATGATTGCGTCAGTCAGTGCTTTCCAGTTAGCTGGCAATTCGCCGGCCATACGGCGTTTGAATTCTGCAGCTTCTGCTGGGAATGCTTTTTCGTAAGCAGCGAACTTGTCGTTCCATGCAGCTTCACGAGCAGCACCTTTGGCTTTTTGATCCCAGCCTTCGTATACGTCAGCAGGAATTACGAATGGCTCGTGTGCCCAACCGATTTCAGCACGGGTAGCAGCCACTTCAGCGTCGCCCAATGCAGAACCGTGACAGTCGTGTGAACCTGATTTGTTTGGTGAACCTTTACCGATGATGGTTTTGCAGCAGATCAGTGATGGTTTGTCAGTCACTGATTTCGCTTCATCCACCGCTTTTTGGATTGCAGCCTGGTCGTGACCATCAACTGAAACCACGTGCCAGCCGTAGGCTTTGAAGCGGCCTGCGGTGTCGTCTGTGTACCAGCCTTCAATGTGGCCGTCGATAGAAATACCGTTGTCATCCCAGAAAGCGATCAATTTGCCCAGGCCCCAAGTACCAGCCAGTGCACATGCTTCGTGAGAAACGCCTTCCATCATACAACCGTCACCCAGGAACACGTATGTGTAGTGGTCAACAATGTTGTGGCCTGGCTTGTTGAATTGGTCAGCCAGCAATTTTTCTGCCATCGCGAAACCAACGCCGTTAGCAATCCCTTGGCCCAATGGACCAGTAGTGGTTTCTACGCCTGGGGCATAGCTGTACTCAGGGTGACCAGCACACTTGGAGTGCAATTGACGGAACGTTTTGATGTCGTCGATAGACACATCGTAACCAGTCAGGTGCAGCAAGGAGTAGATCAGCATAGAGCCATGACCGTTGGACAACACGAAGCGGTCACGGTTAGCCCATTGTGGGTTAGTTGGGTTGTGGCTCAGATTGTGGTTCCATACCACTTCAGCAATTTCAGCCATGCCCATAGGTGCGCCTGGGTGGCCGGAGTTTGCTTTTTGTACAGCGTCCATGCTCAGAGCACGGATGGCGTTGCACAAGTCGACACGAGTTGCCATTGTTATCTCCCTAGAGTGAAAGTGAGCGGTCTTACACAAAATGCTGCAAAACCTTGATTGAATTCTTTAAAAAGGCCAGAAAACACGCCTTTTACGGAAAGGCTAGATTATTCACTAGAACCCGTTTTTCTTCAAGCCTTAATCACCTTTTTCTGAGGATGGTTTTATGATGGCTGACCGATAAAAAAGGCCATTCTGCTGGCTGCAAAGGTAGCTTTCAACCCAAGTTTCCCCTACCATGACAAAACATTGATAGCAAAGGAAGTAATGATGTCTGACGAACGAATTATCATGCGCGTGGGTGAAGCTCTGGTCGCTGGCGGCCCGCCCGGCACAGCCGCAGAACCAGAAGTCGCGATTGGCGAAATGAACGGCCCCATGGGCACGGCATTTGCCAACTTGCTGGGTGACCAGGTGAAAGGCCACACCCGTGTGCTAGCAATTATGAACACCGACATTATGGTGCGCCCGGCGACACTGATGGTGAGCAAGGTGACGGTGAAAGACCCGCGTTATACCAATATATTAATGGGCACGGTGCAAGGCGCGATTGCCAACGGCGTGCTCGATGCGGTGCGTAGCGGCGATATCCCGAAAGAAAAAGCCAATGATTTGGGGATTATCGTCTCGGTGTGGCTAAGCCCAGCGATTCTGGAACAGGAAAAAATCGACCATAAAGCATTGTTTGATATTCACCGCGAAGCCACTTTCAAGGCGATCCAGAAAGCCTTGCGTAATGAACCTAGCATCGACTGGTTGTTAGAAAACCAGGAAAAGATTGTGCATAAGTATTATCAGATGGGCCTGGATAATAAGATCTAGAGCATGAGAATATTTGGAGCATGGCAAGCTCTACACAATAAGAAAGGATGCTCAGGCATCCTTTCTTAATATACCTAATCTCTAAAGACTGAGTGTCTTGAATGTTGTGTCAATGTTGATCATTCCATATGGATGATCATCAACAAAAGGAATGATTAAAAATTACCCCTTAAAAGAACAACACCTCTTTGAGATTATTTACTTTTTGAGTTTGGACTCAGCCCAGTCAAAAAGGTCGTCCAGATCGTAGTCGCCACTATGGGGTTTATCCCATGCCAGTTGATAATCCACTGGAATATTTTGATTGGTCAACGTTAGAGAGAGTATGCTTGGGACAGCTAACGATGTATCTTTATCTTTCGTCCCATGCCTGATACGCCAAAACTGAGCAATGTTTGTCTTGGCATTTTTGATGTAATAAAGTGGATTGAGTTTGTTAACTGTTGATTGGTCTGCAAGCATGCCCAAGCCTGTCTGATCCTTTATTTTTGAGAATGCCGTGAAATGACGCTTATCCGTTTGCTCATCACCAAAGAGTTGGTTTTCCCCAGTTTCAAGCGCCAGGCCATCAAATGCCGGTGCGGTTTTTTGGCGTCCTAATTGTTTGATGTAAGCATTCCAATCCATTGAAATCACTTTGTTTTTATCGATAACCATCCAGCTGTAACTTGAAAGGTCACGTCCTTTGTTGAGTTCGTTTTGTGCTGAATTGGCAATTAAATTAGAAATGTAATTCTTGAATGATCCATTGCCATTGCCATCTAGATTTAACGAATGATTATCTGACTTCAGAGAGAGGCCATTCACATAGGCTGGAAAAAACTCCTTCAGTTCTTTCGAAACGGCTATCTGTTCACTCGACATCGAGCCAGCCATTTCCTTGCGCTGAATCTTGTAGTCGAGCATGGTAATGTCGATTTTTTTGTAATCGTAAATGCCATCAAATTGCCACTCGTAAGCAGCGTCAGCATGCTCAAGGTCTGTAATTGGACAATAAGCAGAGACAGCAAAAATGTCATCCCTTTCAGCAGCTGCGCCTATATCTTTGAGTTCAATACGATAGTCCTCACTGTTTCCACTTGCACCCAGAAGGGCTGAAAGTGCACCGCCTGCACTTGTTCCGTTGGAAATGATCTTTTCAGCGTCTCCAGGCATGATTGAATCATTCAATCTAAGGAAGCGAACTGCGGCCTTTAAATCAACGATGCCAGCTGAAGATTTTCCAATATATTTCCCTTCAGAATTTTGTGACGTTCTTCCCCTCGTTCCTGGAATTGCAACGACAAAACCTCTAGATAGTGCTTCTTTAATGGCTGACTCAGATGGATGCGGACCCATGGGTGAGTTGGATAATTTACCCAGATAAACCGGTTGGCTTGGCATATATCCACCAATCTGGTTTGGGAAAAAGATGGGCGCCTGCTGAGCATTGAACCCATTAATCACCTCGTTATGGAAGTAACCTTCTGGAAGGTAGATATTCATGCGTTGACTGGATGAATCAGAGGGGTTGCTCACATAGGTCACATTTTCATAAGCGCGAATCCGCATCGATTTCCCATGGTGCTCGATCTCTTTAAGCTCATAATTTTCTAGCTTAAGTGCTAATTTTGAAGAAGATTCATGGTCAGTTCTTGCCTGTGCAGATACCCAGCACAGTTGAGATAAAAGAATGGCGCGAATCAATTTAAGAAGCATATGTATGTGGTCAAGTGAGTTTATATTGAGGTGCTGAAAATTAATGGTCAAAACTTTGCTGAGCCGACCACAGTGTAACCGGCTCATATTTCTGCTTTGAACATTCTTAATTATTGCGTCAGGATGGCTACCCATTCAACCCTTTTGTTGTATGAGAATAGTTACAATCAAACTACATATATCAATCAAGACGTTGATTGTGCAATGTCAATTAAGCCATCAAGCCACGCTTGATGGGCATTCAACATTGGGTTTGGTCTAGTCTGTGCAAGCTCAATCGCTGGTTTACCGATTTGTGTTTCTTGTGTCAGTAAACGCAGTTTATTGCCAGGCAACTCTTCGAACAACCACGCATGATGCACATCCAATCTTTCATCACTGCGTCCCTCAACCCAGCCATGCCACGCGATACGAGCGGGTGATCCGTTCATAGGTGGAACATGCTCTACAACCTCAGCCTCCACTAGAAAGCCAAAAGTGGTAAATCTGAATCGAGATCCTAACTTCAACTCTCGTTCTGTGGTGTCGTATATGATGATGTCAGACGCATTGCCATAATATTCTGGCCAAAAGTGTGGGATATTTAATTGACTCCTAACCTTGTGAATATCGAGCCCAGGGATGATCATTTCATTGGATACAAAATTATCAGTTTCACCGGGTAAATATGCCGTAGGCCAAACAATCTCATTCATCACAATCTCTTTTCCTAAATAAAAAATTCAGAAGTGAGACTTTAATTGTTTATTTTTAATCAATATACTGGTTTAAAGTAATAAGATTAATTACATTGTTGAATATAAATATGCATATTTTCGATCCAGTGAAACTTGGCAGTATTGTGCAATTTTGCAAGGCGGCTGAGCTGGGAAACTTCACGAGCGCTGCTGAACAATTAGGCCTCACCCCAGCGTCAGTGAGTCGCTCGATTAGCAGGTTGGAGCATAGACTGGGGGTGCAGCTATTTGTCCGTACCACCAGAAACGTTAGATTAACCAATGAAGGTAGGCAATTTTGGCAACAATGTCGTCAGGCACTAGATCAGATTGCAGAGGCAGAGTTAGCCGTCACTGGTCAACAAAAATCCCCAACAGGACCCCTCAGAATTAGCGTCGGAAGTATTTATGCGAATCATCGCTTGTTTCCACTTCTCCCTGCATTTAGAGCGCTTTACCCTGACATTCAATTAGAGATTAGTATCTCCAACAAGGTGGTTGATTTTGTTGCTGAAGGATATGACATCGCGATTAGAGTAGGCGAATTGCCAGACTCTCAATTAATCGCCCATAAAATTGAGGATGCCTCGATGGGGATTTTTGCGACACCAGAATATTTGCAGCGTAAGGGGACGCCAAAGTCTCTGGAGGAGTTGGATTTACATGATTGTATTCAATTTATCTTGCCAGATACTGGTCGGCCAATGCCGTGGAGTTTGAGGGATCCATCTGGTAAAGATTTGGAGTATCAAAAATCGAGTGATTTGCGCGTCTATGAGGATGCCAATGGTTGTGTGAGTTGGTGTCTTGCTGGTGGTGGCTTGATCCAGACCTACCATTTTCTGGCACAAAGACAGGTTAATGATGGGAAGCTCGTAGAGGTTTTAAAAAATTACAGTGGGCGTAAAAGGCAGTTTTCAATCATCTACCCAGCAAATCGGTATCTATCTTCCAAAGTAAATGCGTTCACAAATTTTATTAAAAATGCACTCTAAAATTGATCCAAAGACTGTCAATCAAAAATCGTCTCTTTGCTATTGATTACCATCAGACAAGTTTGTACTCACCTGTTTTAATAATTTTATTAAGAGTGCACACTGGTCCTTTGATAAACCTCTGACACTCTGACTCGATATCTTTTTTTCAGAGTTAACTAAGCTATCGAATACTTTCATTCCCTTTGGGGATAGGCTCAATTTTGAAGCTCGTTTGTCATGTTCATCAGGAAGCGAATCTAGTAGCTCTTTCGCTTTTAATTCATTGATGAGTCTTGCAATTTGTGATTTGTCTCTACCGGAGTGCTTAACCAAATCACTTAATTTCGATTCAGGATGACGCGCAAAAAAAGCCATCACCTTGTGCTCCATATGGGTTAAATCCAATCCAGATTCCTGGATTAACCTATATTGCTTTGCTCTGAAGCTATGCATGAGGTGATGAACCACCTCAAATACGGTCTGGCCATCATCAAGCTTATAGTTGACATTGTCTACATTTTCATTAATCATAGTAGACATTATCAACTATAATTAAGGATGTAAAAATAGTCATGAGCAATCCAATTGTTAATAGAGTTAGATTTGACATAAAAATGAGGCCTGTTTATGTGTCAACGATTAAAAGATTAACGGAGAACTGTGTATCAGTCACTTTTACAGGGGACTCATTAAGCGACTTCAAGAGTCTTTCCTTTGATGACCATGTAAAGTTTATTTTTTCAAATACTAATGGTGAGACTGTTAGGAGAGATTATACGCCTCGCAAGTTTGATCTGGAAAAACGTGAATTAGTGATCGAGTTTGCCCTGCACGAATTTGGTGAAGCTTCAGAATGGGCCAGAAATGCGCAACCAGGAGATGAGGTTGTGATTGCCGGTCCGAAAGGTTCAATGATCATACCCAGTGATTTTGACTGGCATCTGTTCATCGCTGACAGTACAGCGCTTCCGGCGGTGTCTCGAAGGGTTGAAGAATTAGGCGTAGATGAGAAAGTTATTATCATCGGGGTTGAAAATGATCGAAGAGATCATCGAAAATTCGCAAACACTAAAAACACAGTGACAAGATGGGTTGATAATCTCGAAACTTTGTCTGAGTTAGTCAATGAAATGGTTTTGCCGGAAGGGATTGGGTTTGTATGGATTGCTGGAGAGCATTCATTAGTGTTAAAAACCAAGCAACAAATTTCGGAAAAAGGCCATCCATCCGATCTTATTCGAGCTTCAGCTTATTGGAAAAATGATGAATCCGGCTTTAGTCTAAAAATATAAGCTAATTACGCAACTCTCAGTTCGCCTTAAAAATAATCTTGATTACTTGAATACCCTCAGAAGTTGTTTTTCCAGATATTTTACTCGAACAACTAAATCTTCAACGCTGGCGAATCTTTTTAGCGCTTCAACGCCCTAATCACGGCTTCAATCGCCTTGCAATTGCCACGTGCATCGTCAAAAGTGAGCAATGGCGCTTTGCCGTAGCGCACACAATCAGCAAAATGCTCAATCTCCAAGTTGAAGTGGTTAGCTTTGGGCAATACGATGGTTTCTGACTTGCCGCCCGCCTCCCAGCTAATCACCGGGTCATCGCCAGGGTAGGCCCACATATTGTGGCATTTAATCCAACCCTTATCGCCGATGAGTTCATACTCGGCTTTGCGGCCACGCTCGAAACTGACGTCAAAATGGCCGAAGCGCGCGCGTCCTTTTGCATCCGGGCCGAAATCGAGTACGCCGCTAGCGACCATATCCGCCCCATGTTCATTGAGTTTGCCGTAAGCGACGACATTGATAGGCTCAGCTGGCGCATCGCCGCCACCAAAACACCAGCGCAAAGCGTGAATCGCATACGGCCCGATATCCCACATGGCACCGCCACCATTGGCCATATCGCGGTTAATACGGTACATACGTGCAGGCGCCATGAGGAAAGAAAAACTGGCGCGACAGGACAGCACGTCACCGATCAGGCCGCTGTCTACCAGCGCTTTGACTTTGGCATGCTGCGGGTGAAAGCGGTACATAAAGCCTTCCATCACCGTCACACCTTTGGCTTTGGCCGCAGACTCTATGGTGTCGATATCGGCCAAACGCGTGGTCATAGGCTTTTCGATCAGCACATGCTTGCCCGCTTGAATCGCTTTCAGCGCCCATTCGGCGTGCTCTTCGTTAGCCATCGGGCAATACACGGCTTCCACATTGCTGTCCGCCAGCAGGCTATCCATGTCGTCATAGCAAGTGACGCCACCCAGGTTGGGCGCATATTTATCCAGCGTGGCTTTAGCTGCCCCCGCACGGCGGCTGGCAATGGCCACCAATTGCGAGTTGCTGGCCTCTACAATCGCAGGCAGCAGACGCTCATTGACACGGGCTGCGCCTAAAATACCCCACTTCAGCCTTTGTTTGCTCATCTTTCCACCTCATTCATTAAACGAGCTTTATTATACCGTGCGCGCACATGAAAAAAGGCTGGTTACCCAGCCTTTCAATCACACTTGCAAACGGAATATTAAACCGGGCGTGTACGACGCCGCACCACTGCACCCAACACAGGCAGGCCTGTTGCAAACAACCAAACGGCAGTGGGCGCAGGAACTGGGCTAATCACGCTCGGCGCCATCCCGTTCACGCTGACGCTCAAGTTATCTACAGCGACTTTCCCATTGAATCCATCACAGGAGACATAGCATTGGTTGTAGGCCACATAACCAACACCAAAGCGCAGCATGCCACTGCTGAAATCAGGTTGCGCAGTGCTAAAAAACCCCTGAGTCACGAAATCAGCATTTAAATTCAACCACTTGCTACTGTCTACACTACTAAAGCTAAAGCTTTGCCACTGACTATTGGTGATGGATACCATACTATCCCACAAATAATAGATGCGACCATTTTGCTCCACCGCCGCGGTTAACAAGCCGCCGCTGTTGTTAGTGTAGCTAGACTCCAGACGCGTTGCGTCAAAACTGATATTAAGGCTGGTCAGCACACCATCGGTGGCTGGGTTCCAGACTGCGGCTTGATAGATCATCGCAAGTCCGGCCCCTGGCGTGTATTGATTACCGTCGGACTCAATAGGACTGTCGTAACCAGATTTCGACACCCCCAATTGCAAGTGACTGCCAGCATTTCCGCCACTGGCAACCACCGCTTTGACTTCTGTGACTAAATTCGTATTGTTGACTGAAATGGCAGCCCAATCCACTTCCGTCATATCCCCGACGACCAGAGTGGTCGCCTGAGCAGTGCCAGCCAAGTAAAAAAAGCTGAGTGCGAACGTGACCGCAGACTTTTGATATTTAACAGCGTAACGAAATAGTCCAAGCATAGAATCAACCTTTCCATAAAGTGAATCTTCAACAGAGCAAACACGATGATGGGTAGATGATAGTGCATCAGAGTAAACGGAAACACCCCGCAAACAGGGGGGGGATGGCTGCGGGGGCAGTCAGCCGCGCCTGTGTCTTACCGCCTATTAAACGTGTTGACGCAGGTTAAATCAAGCCCATCTTCTGCGCTGTAATGGCGGCTTCAGCCCGTGAAGAAACGTTTAATTTGCGGTAGATTTCTTTAACGTATCCAGCCACGGTATTGCGTTTGAGGCCGAGCATATTGGCGGTTTCAACCATGGTCATGCCTTTAGCGATAATCGACAACACCTCTTTTTCACGCTCGGTGAGAATGCCTTGTGCAGTCGCCTCAACATAAGGCTCATGAAAATGCCGCAATAATTTGCGCGCAATCGCTGGCGAGAGTGGTGGCTGGCCAGTGACAATGCCATTAAGTGCCTGCACAATCGCGGCCTGCGGCTGGTCTTTCAACAAATAGCCATGCGCGCCCGCTCGCAATGCCGGGAAGATGTGGCTATCATCATCAAAAATGCTGGCAACCACACAGATGGTTCGCGGCGAATGCCGATTTAGCCACTCAATCACCGCAACCCCGCTGCCATCTGGTAGACTCAAATCTATGAGGGCAATATCAGGCGCTGGCAGCTGACTCAACACCGTGAGCGCCTGGGCAATGTGGTTGGCTGAGTGTATCTCAATCTCAGGAAAACTCTGTTCCAGGACCTCAGATAACCACAGTTGTGACTCCGGGGTATCCTCAAGAATAAAAGCAGTTTTCATCATCAAGCAGTGGTTGTGGTAGCAAAAGTGCCGAGATAAAAACTATATACCAATTTCAGTACATAGCACCCCCGCAAACAGGGGGCTCCGATCAAAAAACAAATCGAATACACTCATGATCAAGATTATTTTGCGTTTGCCTGTTTTGTTGCCGAATCGATTGCCTTCCCTAACCCGTCCGAACTGGATCCGTGTATTGATGAGCGGGCTATTGCTGGGGCACTGTGTAGCGCAACCTGCCTGGGCCATGGATGAATTACCGACGCCCATGGCGTTTGGCCTCAACACCATGGCCCCTGAAAGCAGTTGGGGCGTCCGTTTTGAGCAACGCTACAACGAATACCACCAGCGTTATGATCAACATGGCGATTTGCATGGCCTGGGTGCCAGCTTTGATGGCATTCAATTAAATAGCAGCATCTTCCCTTCACTCGCGCTATTGGGTCCCACCGCCTCACTGGGAACAACGCGTTTTAAAAGTGAGGCGCGCAACCAGATCAGTACATTGACTATAGGCTATGGCGTCACGCCAGACATCACGATAGGTGCGATCATCCCTTATGTAAAATCACACAAACGCGTCAGTTTCGATGTCGGCGGCGGCAATGTCGGCGCGAACCCGGCGTTTGACGCGAGTCAGCCGATCAGCGCGGGCAACTTTCCGTTTGCGCCTGCGGGTGGTGCTGTGGCACCTATGGATGCGGCGGGCGTGCAAAACATCCTGACAAACCCGGCATATGGTTATCAATACAAGCGGATTGCCTCACAACAATCTGAAGGGTTTAGCGACCCGACCCTAGGCGTGCTCTGGCGGGCTTACAAGGCGGCAGACCAAAGTCTGATTGTAGGCATAGGCTGGCGAGTAGGCCTGGCTAGAAAAGACGACCCAGATAACCTGCTGGATACGCCACCCGGCGATGGTAGCGACGACCTGCGCACCCGTATTGAGTATTTCAAAAATATAGGCAGCCACCTAGATTTGCGCTTACTGGCAGATTACAACTGGCAGACACGTGACAAAGCCAGCATGCGCGTGGCCTCACCAGGGCAGTTACTGGCGCTGGCCAACACTAAACAAAGGCTACAGCGCGATCTTGGCGACTTTTATGAAACCGACATTGAGTTGGGTTATCGCTGGTCGAACTGGCGCTGTGCGGCTACCTGGCACCGTTATGAAAAGCAGTCTGACAGTTACCGGTCTGATCTTGGCACAGATACCAGCAGCCTCGAAACGAATACCTATACCCGTGCAGACCAATACCGGCTCAGTGCGACCTGGAGCGGCATCCAGGCCTGGCAACAAGGCACATTGCCGCTGCCATTAATTGTCAGACTCGAAATGCAGGATACTTTTTCGGGGCGCAATTTTGTCGATGTGCGCGACATTTACCTGCAAGTGACAGCCTTGTTTAGATGAGCACACCCTCTCGCCCTGTCGCCAAACTATTGAGCGCTGCCTGCCTACATTTATGGCTGCTGTTCGCTGCCTTGAGCGCTTTTGCAACCCCGGCAACGCCCGGCAACAACCTAGTCACCATGGCACAAGGTGAATTTGTTCAGAGTGCAGATCCGCAGCCGCCTGGCGACCAAGCCCACTGGCAACCCGCCCACCTGCCGGATATATGGAAAATCAGCCATGCCACTGCAGATGGCATAGGCTGGTACCGCTTTCGCTTTGATTACCCGACACTGAGTCAGCAGGCTTTGTATGGGCTTTATCTTTCCAGACTGAGCCTTAATGCCGAGGCTTTTCTCAATGGTGAAAAAATTGGCTCCGGGGGTACGTTTGCAGAGCCAGTGGCCAGACATTGGAATCGCCCGTTGCTGTTTGCCATCCCGCCCCATGTGCTCAAAGCGACAGGCAACCAGTTGCTGGTGAGGGTGATTGCGCCCTCCCATTCTCAAGGCATGTTATCTCCGCCACAAATAGATACGCTGGAGAACCTGCAGCCAAGGTTTGAAGAAGCCAGATTTATCCGTATCACGCTCAACCAGACTTCCAGTTTGTTGATTGTGGGCATCGGATTGTTGATGCTAAGCCTGTGGTGGCGCAGAAAACAGGATACTGCTTATGGCCTGTTTGGACTGGCAGCCTTTGTCTGGGCATTGCAATCGCTCAATTTTTACATCATCACCGCGCCGTTGCCGACCCCGCAATGGGAGTTGTTTGTGAATGCGAGTTTTCAGGCGATTGCCACCTTGTGGCTCATCTCACTGCTTGATTTTGTCGGCATCCGACTCAAGCGTTTCAATCAATTGCTGTGGGCGATCCTCGTTTTGTCGCCGCTGACTTTGCTGTGCACACCAGACACTTACTTTACCAACGTCACAGATGTATGGCACCTGGTGACCATGGGTGTAGTGGTGTTCGGCCTCTGCTTGCTGGCAAAAGAAGGCATTATGCACCGCAACAAGGATGCCAACTTACTGTTGCTGACCTTGAGTTTGATCCTGCTATTTGCATTTCATGACTGGCTGATCCACACCAACATAGCAGGCCTGAACCGACTGGTCAGCGATGAAGAATATCTGATGCAATTCTCCGCCCCCATGCTATTTTTGATTGTCGGGCTCATGATGACTTCACGGTATGTGGGCGCCCTCAATGATTACGAGCAACTGAATCAGCAACTTGAACAACGCGTGATTTCCAAGCATGAGGAGCTCAATCAAAATTTTCAGCAGTTGCAGTCTATTCTCAAGGAGCAGGCTTCACTGGAGGAGCGCGAGCGGATTTACCAGGACTTGCATGACGACTTGGGAGCAAAACTGCTGACCCTGGTCTACCGCGCGCAAGACAGCAACAGTGCCGAACTGGCCAGGTCTGCCCTGCAAGACCTGCGCGATGTGGTTTCTCGGGCCGGGACAGAACATATCCCATTGACGGACGCCATGGCCGACTACCGCATCGAATGCGAAAAACGCTTGAGTGATGTCCATATTCAGCTGATTTGGGAGTTGCAGATCAAGGAAGACCACCTGCTCCTGACGCAACCGCAAGTTCTCAACCTGGGTCGCATTATCCGCGAGGCAGTATCGAATGTGATCCGCCATGCACAGGCGAGCCAGGTCACAGTCAACTTAAGTAGCAGCGACCAATCTCTGTTTCTGACAGTGAGTGACAATGGCATCGGCCTGCCCGCCGAGTCTGCCAGAACAAAAGGCCGCGGCTTGAACAATATCCAGAAACGTACGACCTTGCTGGGCGGTGAGGTGCACTTTGCAGCCTTAACCACAGGCGGGCTCAGGCTCTGCCTGCAATTGCCGTTGCACGCATTCGCGCAAGCGCCTCATTGACACCCCCCATACTGGGGGTGCAAGCAGTATGGCAAACTCTCTAAGATGATTACTCCAATCATCAGGAGGAGAGAGACATGCACAAATTAACAATCATGACCGCACTCACTGGCTGTTTACTTGCCAGTGCCAATATGGCTCACGCCATGAGTAGCACCCCTATCTTTTGGGGGCCCACGCCCTATCTATCTTCGAGTGACATCCCTGCTGGCTTTTACCTGGGAGGCAATCCGCTACTGTTAGACAATCTGGAAGATGGCTCACTGGATGCATCTATCAGTGCCAGTGACGGTTCAGTCTATGGACCTACAGGAATTGCCGACTCCGTAGATGCCGATGATGGCAGTATTGATGGCTTTGGCACCGCAGGGCGCAGCTGGTTTTCAGGCACTGTCACCTTCACTTATACAGGCGGCGGCCCTCTGCCAACGGCCTTCGGCTTGGTCTGGACGGATGGCTCTGGCACCATTACATTCAGCGCAACCGATGCGCTGGGCCAATCACTAGGCTCACAGTCTTTTACGGGCATTCCTGATGGCACCTTTGGGGGCACTACCGGCGATGACCGCT
>CAYPZE010000031.1:0-16396 GCA_964415305.1 uncultured Methylotenera sp. | reverse complement strand
TGGGGCTACTTCCGACAGGGGTGGAGAGCGGATCGCCCCTCACCTGGTCAACGACGTAACTGTCAGCGATGCATAAGAATGCCCAACCGTAATGCACAAATCGGTAGTGGCTGAAAGATTGGCGCCCCCTAACAAGCCTAATGAATTAATGCCAATATCCTCTAGGGTAATTTGCAAAGCATTGGTTTGCACTGCACAACTAAATGTCGCGCCATTGCAGTTGCTGGCCACGATACCATCGGCCCAATACTTACTCTCGTTGGCGAACACTGACGCGCGCCCCAACGGCCCCAAATCAAGATAAACACCGCCTGTAGCAGCTGCCGCGAGATCAATCGAATGCCCTAAAATACTCAGGTTGGCGCCTACAAAAGTGGTGTCTCCACTTGCCGTAAACAATCCTGTGTTTTCATTCACCGTAACGGTTGAAGTGGAGTTGATGAGGTCAGCCTGTAATGCCAACGCGGTAGATACGCTCACATTCAAATGCTCAACACTGCCGGTGCCAATGGCGCTGTTTAAGCCAGGCAGCGGATTGTTTTCAAGATAAGCACCAGAACCTGAAAAGGTGGCAGACCCAACTTGGGTCGGCATCAGCAGTGCCAATATCGGATTCACACTGGATAACACGCCAGAGCCAGAACCAGTGGCACTCAAGCCAAGATTCAATGTTGAATTTGTTTGCGTTGGAATCGGCGTACCCGCGCTCGCTACGCTGATGTCGCCAGGCGCAGTAGGCGTTTTAACCTCGACAGTCGCAGAACCTACTGTTATTGGGCCAACAGGAAAAAAATTGGTTTTTGCGGTCACCTGAGCACTTAAATCCAGGTACATACCATAACCATCTGCTGCATCAGCGCTGACCTTGACTGCTGCTGAAGCAACGTTACTAAAGGCAAAGAAAACAGCTGTAGCCATCAGGGAATGCTTTATCATCAATACTCTCCTAAACAAAAATATAAACAAAAACTTCAATACAAATATTAACATTTGTTTGCAGTATTGTTTACTTTTTTTATCTAAAATCAAGAGATTGAATGGTGTTGTGTTAATTGACACAACTGAAACCCTGTTAGCCGCCTTCAACAAAGACTGGTTTATCTGTACACCCTAGCGACAGACTGAATCCCTCTGCCTAAATTACACGCTTGAAATTGGCAAACCCAAATTCACCGATAAAAAAAGCATAATGTGTTGACAACATTGTAAAAACACGGGCCTTGAGGCAAGCAATCAAGTGAAGATCAAAAAACACACAACCGATTAATATCATTTAAATTCATAGACTTAGCGTTTTTACCAAGATGCAATCCACCGTGTTATCCACAGTTTTTGTGGAAACGAGAAATGAGCTAAAGAAAAAAGCATAAAAAAAGCTGTGTATTTCTACACAGCCTTTTCAACATAAAGAAAACAATTAACGGTTATTGAAAAAACCGATATTCATCACGCGATCATTCACAAAAGTCACTTCTGTTTCTTTATAAGTGTTTTTGTCATCATATTTCACCAGATTTTTGTAGTACCACATTTCAACCTGCACGGGCTTAGAGTTATCTTGTTGTTTGCCCATGTTGCCTATCATATTATTGGCATTACTTGGTTTGACCGACTGTTGCTTTTTAAACGGCTGCCCGAGTTTTTCTATGATGATTTTTTTTGATTTGCCGCTAAAGCCGCTAATAAATTCGTCTTCGCTATAGGTTTTACCAGCAAAAGCAGCCGTTGCCGCGAACAGCAATGAGGTGGCGACCATTGCAGCTGAAATCTTTGCGTATAACTTCATGTTTTAATTCCTGTTATCCAAAATCCAACGTATTAAATATTCAAACCAAGTAACGATATCGTTCTAAATTATGATTGTTGCGTGAGAGTATAACTGTTTATCAAGCCATTCGGTTGACTTGCCCCGACATCAACACTAGGACAAGTCTATGCAAGCTCAAGTTGCATGCCGTCGTAGCCGACTGCAATGTTGGCCCCGACACTGGCTTGCAAGGTATGGTATTCCAGCTCATGTGTCATATGTATCAGCACATTACGCCTGGCACCTATGCGCGCGATCAAGGCCAGCGACTGCTCAACATTCACATGCGTAGGATGTGGTTTCTCGCGCAGACAATCAATCAGCAACAGGTCTACGCCTTGCAATAAATCGTAAGATTGTTCGGGAATCTCCGATACATCGGTCATATAAACCAGGTTGCCGATACGGGATGCGTAAATACGGATTTTGCCATGCATGACGGGGATTGGCGTCACCCACTGCCCGGCCGCTTCAAATGGCGCGTCAACCACGTGCGCGGCCAACACTGGCAAGTCCCAAAACTGCGGGATAGGGTCGCGCAAGGTGTAGCCAAACTTTTCCTGGATATGCGTGACGGCTTCGGGATAACTATAGAGCGGAATCTGGCAGCGATTAAGCTGGCAAAAAGCGCGCAGATCATCTATACCATGTAAGTGATCGGCATGAGTATGCGTGTATAACACGGCATCGACTCGACGCATGTTTTCACGCAAAGCTTGCTGCCTTAAATCGGGTGAGGTATCGATCAAAATCACCCGGCCATCGTCCAGCGTGACCATGCTGGAGCAGCGTGTGCGTTTATTGCGCGGGTCTGTTGAGCTGCAGGTTGCGCATGTACAGCCAACGGCGGGTGTACCAGCACTGGAACCGGCGCCTAAAATGGTTAATTGCATGGCTGTGCGTGCTTGAACAAATTGAAAAAGTTTTCCGTGGTGGCCGTCATGATGTGCTGTAATGGCACGTCTCGCAATCGCGCAATTTCTTCTGCAACATGCCGCACATAGGCGGGCTGGTTGGTTTTTCCACGAAACGGGATTGGTGCGAGGTAAGGCGAATCTGTCTCGACCAGCATGTGATCCAGGGGCACTTTTTGCGCCACCTCTTTCAAGGCTTGTGCATTTTTAAAGGTGACAATTCCAGAAAACGAGATATAAAAGCCCATCGCAATCGCCGCCTGTGCAACCTCCCAGCTTTCTGTAAAGCAATGCATCACACCACCAACTTCTGCCGCGTCCTCCTCCTGCATGATGCGCAAGGTATCTTCGGCGGCGTTGCGGGTGTGGATAATCAGCGGTTTGCCCGTGGCTTTTGCAGCGCGGATGTGGGTACGAAAACGTGCCCGCTGCCATTCCAGATCACCGGTGAGGCGAAAATAATCGAGGCCGGTTTCGCCAATCGCCACCACGCGTGCATGATCAGCCAAGTGGATCAGGCCATCTACGGTGGGCTCTTCGATGTCTTCGTAATCAGGATGCACGCCCACAGACGCGTAAATATTCGGGTATTGCTCGGCAATCGCCAGCACTTCCGGAAACTTGTCCAGCGTCACCGACACGCACAAGGCATGCCCAACCTGGTTGCTTTGCATTCCCTCCAGCACCTGGCCCATGTTTTGCACCAGTTCAGGGAAATTAAGATGGCAATGCGAATCGACTAACATAGGGTTTCCAGCAAAAAACGTGACTCAGGCCTGTGTCACTTAGCAGCCATTAAATAGTGTTGGACGGGCGGCTGGATTTAAGTGCCGCCCCAAGAATCGTCTCAATGCGTTTTTTGGCCTCGGCGCCACCATCTTTATCCATAAACTGAATGCCTATGCCTTGAGGCTTGTTATTCACCGCCTGCGGTGTCATCCAGATCACCTTGCCAACCACCTTAAGTTTGTTGGGGTCATTCAACAAGGTCAGCAGCATAAACACCTCTTCGCCCATTTTAAAAGGCTTACTGGTCGGAATAAACAACCCACCTCCTTTGACAAAAGGCATGTAGGCGGCAAACAGTGCAGCTTTTTCGCGAATCGCCAGCGACAAAACGCCAGGTTTTGCGGCGGCGGGTGGTTGTGTGTCGTTCATGAGCTAAGCTCCAGAATAATGAAGTGCGTTGACCTCATATTTAGCCAAAGATCTTTTTATATTGCAGTAATAACTGTTCCAGTTGCAGCTCCTGGTTAAGCGGATGCTGCGCAGTCATTTTAAAGCGATTTAGCTGTTGTTGAAACGCCAGTAAACGCGACAGATTAACCGCCCCCGCCAAGGCCTGCAATGGGCCTGTCTCACCATGATGATAGCGCAAAGGCTGCTGATGGCAACATAACCAGAGATCCAGCAGCCATTTCTGCAAAGCCTGTATCGCCTGCTCCATGCCCTGCTTGATCAGCAGCGGTACCGCGGCAGCAATATCGATTGTCGCCCCACTGACCAGATGTGGGCGAAATTGCTGGTACCAGGCATACCAATCGAATGCATCCTGTTGTACCGTCGTCGGTGCACCACCACTGTAATGCCACACCCACTCCGGGTTGGGCACGGATTGTGTTTGTAGCCACTGCAAGCCCTGCTCGCGGCTGGGCACCGGCATTTCAACCTGCATGCAACGGCTTAAAATGGTAGGTAACAAAGCTTGGCGCTGATGTGATACCAACAAAAACTGGGTGCGCTGCGGCGGCTCTTCCAGGAGCTTTAATAAGGCATTTGAGGCTGCAACGTTCATAGCCTCCAAAGGGTGAATCAAAACTACACGAATACCATCCACACGGTGCGAGGTCAGCGACAGATAGTCATGCAAGGCACGAATCTGGTCGATGAGGATTTGCTGCCGTTTGCGTGTTTTTTTCTTGCCGCTGTCAGCGTTGTCATCGTCTTCCGGCGTCACTTCCCTGAAATCTGGGTGCGCGCCCTCTGACAACCAGTGGCAAGACTGGCACTCACCACAAGCAAAGCCTTGTTGCGGCTGTAAACACAGCAAAGCGGCGGCCATGGTCTGGGCGAATCCAATTTGCCGATGCCGGTTTTACCATGCAGCAACAACGCATGATGGCGCGTCTCTCCCGCTTGCATCCAGTGCGAGAATAGCGACTCTTGCCAGGGGTAAAGCTTATTAATCATATGGATGAAATGATTTCTTCAACTGATTTCTTCACTTCTTCAAGTGAGCGATGGGCATCAATCACGCGGAACCGTTGCGGAAACTCAGCCGCCCTGGCCAGGTATTGAGCACGTAATCGGGCAAAAAATTCTGCGCCTTGCGCTTCAAATTTGTCAGGCGTCCGTGCCCCAGCCAGGCGTTGCAAACTCACCTCCACCGGCACATCAAACAACAAGGTGACATCCGGCTGCAAACTGCCTTGCACCCATTGCTCCAATTGCTGCATTTTGTGCAAAGGCAGGCCGCGTGCACCACACTGATAAGCATAAGACGCATCAGTGAAACGGTCTGAAACCACAATCGCGTCACGCTGCAACGCCGGCAATATCACCTGCTGCAAATGCTCGGCACGGGCGGCAAACATCAGCAATGACTCGGTATCCACATGCATCTCCTGATGCAGCAACAGTTCACGTAGCGTTTCCCCCAGTGGCGTGCCGCCTGGTTCGCGTGTCGAAACCACTTCGCGGCCACGACCAGCCAGCAGTTGCAGAATCGTTGGGATATGCGTGCTTTTGCCTGCACCATCCATGCCTTCCAGCGTAATAAACAAGCCTACCATTATTTAACTTTCCCTGTGTACATCATTGCGCTAGTGTTTCTTTAATTGATAAGCCCGCACGGCCTGGTTATGCGCCTCTAGAGAGCTGGTAAAGACATGCCGGCCCTGGCCGTTCGCCACAAAATACAAGGCATTGGTTTTGGCCGGATGCAGCGCCGCCTGTATCGAAGCCAGTCCTGGCAACGCAATAGGTGTCGGTGGCAAGCCACTGCGAGTATAGGTATTGTAAGCCGTGTCTGTCAGTAAGTCTTTTTTTGTGATATTGCCACGGTAGCGCGTGCCCATGCCGTAAATCACCGTTGGGTCAGTCTGCAGACGCATGCCTTTACGCAAGCGATTCACGAACACGCCAGCAATTTGCGGACGCTCCTCTTCTACCCCGGTTTCTTTTTCAACGATGGATGCCATCACCAGCGCCTCATACATGGAGCGATAAGGCAGCCCAGGCTGGCGTGTCTCCCAGGCGGCTGACAAATGTCGCACCATTTTTTGGTAAGCCCGTTTATAGAGGTCGGCATCACTGCTCTGCGCATCTAGATAATAAGTATCTGGGAAAAACCAGCCCTCGGGATGCATGGCTTGCCCACTGATTTGCTGCATTAGTTCGCTATCAGACAACGTCACGGTGTCATGGCGTATACCTGGCATCTGCGCCAGTTTTTGCCTGAAGTCGGCAAAAGTTTTACCTTCGATCAGCTGCAACTTAAATTGGTCAAAAGTGCCATGCTTGAGAATATCTATAAGTGACATGGCTTGTAACGGGGTGTTTAAGGCGTAATCGCCAGCCTGCAATTGACTACCGCTACCGGTCAGCTTCACCAACAATAAAAAGCTATAAGGCTCTGTCAGCACGCCTGCCGACACTAACTGGTCGGCGATACCGCGCACACTGGCACCTGCCGGAATCTGCATACCAATGGTTTCTGAGGCCATGGGCAAGGGGCGAATCATAAAAATCACCATCCAGACCGCCAGCGCCAGCCCGCTCGCAGCCACCATCGCTGCGCCGTATTTCATGCCCTGCTTAATGAACCACATAAGCTAAATCTGACCTGAGTTGCTTGGCCCAATCGTTACTGGCAATCACCTGCTCGTCAATCTGCGTCACTTGCAGCACGCCATACACGCTATTGGCAACCACCACGGCATCGGCAGTCAACAGGTTTTCCATCAACAGGCTAGTCGATACCACGGTCTGGCCTTGGGTTTTATACCAATCGAGTATTTTTTGCCGCATCACGCCTGCCACGCCACACTGCTCAAGCGCGGGCGTCATTACCAGGCCGTCTTTGTGAATAAATAGATTGCCACTGACCGCTTCAATCACGTGGTCATCATAATCACGCAAGACGCCATCAAAAAAACGCGGGTCTTTCAGCTCAGCGCGTGCCAGCACATTTTCCAGGCGGTTAAGATGTTTGATACCCGCCAGCAAGGGCTGAGAAGCTAATCGCGTCTGACAGGTGTATAAGGCAACCCCAACATCGTAAATAGCAGGCGGATACACCGGCAATGTGCTAAGTATTAAGACCCGTGTTGGCTCACAAATCGCCGGTGGCGCATAACCACGGGCGCCATCGCCACGGGTGATGATAACTTTGACGATACCAGACGACAAGTCAGCATCCTCTGCGGATGCCATGAGGTGTTTAAATTCCTGCATCAGCAGTTCTGCCGAGGGGCAGACAATGTGAATTTTGCTGCAATCTGCCACCAGGGTTTGGTAGTGCAATGGCCAGTCTTGCAACTCGCCATTGAGCAAACGCATGGTACGAAAAATGCCATCGCCATAAGCGAAACCGCGATTGGTCGGCGCAACGCCTGAGACCAATTTACCATTGACACAATAGCGGACGGAGGACATGTGATAGCTGAGAAACGAGTGATGTCTAACAAGGCTGAAACCATACCATAAATCGAAGCAAACCGACGCGCTACGTGACAAAAACCAGACTATCACAGCGGCTTAAACACTGAAATAAAGTATTTATTAAAGTTTGTTATAACGATGCCGTTAACAAGATACGGAGTAATGTATTTGTATCATTTTTTAATAAGGGATATTCATGTCGATTTCCAATATTCCAAGCAATGTCTCGGCACTGTTGAATAAAGCCTACAACACTGACGCCAGTGCGACGTCCTCGACCACGAACATAACAGATGCCACCGAGCAGCGCACGCCAGAAACAACAGGCAGCGAGACCAATAGCAATGCCTCAGCCAGTGCACAGGTAACATTGGGCCAGACAGGCACCACCCCTGAAACTTATACTGCCAAAGGCTTGATGCAACAACTACGCCAATACCAGTTGAGCAATGCCTCACTCATCTTTGGCAATGGCGAGGATAGCAATGAGGACAGCACGGGCTTCACCGGCATGATGGGCACGTCATCCAGCAGTGATCTGGAAAGCATCAGCCAGGACTGGGTGAGTACCATCAGCGAGAACCCAGGTAAAGCTTCCGTGATGGTCGCGAGTAGTAAAAACAACACCCTCAATACTATTTTGGGTAATTAAGACAACTAATAATGTTCAAAACACCAAATACCCTGAATAAAAAATGCCCGGTCTGCCGGGCTTTTTTATTTTTGTGGCAAGCATCCACCACTATGGCTACAATTGTTAAGTTATGATAATTTAACAATTGCTAAAGGAGTGGTGATGAAACCCAAAGTCTTTATTGGCTCTTCGCGCGAGGGCCTCGATATTGCCAATGCCATCCACGCAAACTTGACGCGCGAGGCCGAATGCACGGTATGGCGTAACGGGGTGTTTCAAATCGCTGGCAGTACGATTTACAACCTGATCACGGCATTACGCAACTCAGACTTTGGCATCTTTGTCTTTAGCCCGGATGACCTCTCCATGATGCGTGGACAACAAAATCCGGTGGTGCGCGATAATGTGATTTTTGAAGTCGGCCTGTTTATTGGCCGCCTCGGCGTTGAGCGCTGTTTTTTCATCACGCCAGACCATGTGGCTGATTTACGGCTACCGACTGACCTTATGGGGATACTACCCGGGCAATATGAAGCAAACCGCCAGGACAAAAACTGGCTGGCAGCCACCAACCCGGTCTGCATGCAAATCCGCGCCAAGCTGATGGAGCTGAAGTCGTTTCAGGATGCTAGCATCAGCGTAGTCACGGCAGTGGCCACGACAACGCATCACGAGATCCCGCAGGAACCAACTCAGAATCACGCGGCAACAGATGACCACCTCGGCCTGGAGCCACACGGCAAAGCCTATGCGCTAAACGGTAATACACACAAACATAAAGAGGCGATTAAACAAGCCGGGGCCAGTTGGAACAAGGGCTTGAAAAAGTGGATTATTCGCGGCAGTGACAAAGCCAAATTTGAACGCCTGATTGCTAACCTGAATAGCAGCGCATCGTAAGTGCCTATGCCTATGTTAGAACGCTGTTAGGCTTTGACAAACTGACCGCGTGCTTTGCCACTGAGGCACTGCAGCAAATCTGCAGACTGTAATGCCAGGGCATAGCCCAATACACCGCTGCCTATCACCACGGTTTCATAGCGGGCCACGCTGTCATCCACCAATACCGTGAGGCCGACAGGCAAGGCGATTGGAGGCACCGCACCGACCACATAGCCTGTCGCTTCCGGCACTTCGTCATATTCCGCCATACGGCATTTGCGCTCCCCCAAGTGGGCGCGCAACAGTGCCCAATCGGCGCGACCGCCGCCAGCAACGGCCAACAGGCAAAACCCTGTATTTTCACCTTTAAAAACCACACTGCGCACCACCGATTGCGGGTCTAATCCTTGCGCAGACAGCAACTCTTCAAGCTGGCGGATGGGTTTCTTGTCTTCACTAAGCGGGATTTCAATTACTTGAAATGGAATTTGTTGCTGCGTGAGCAAGTCAGTCACCGGCGAGATTAAATGCATATTCACGACCACCCTCCTTAATCAATAAATAACTTTAAATGATTAATATAATCTATTGATATTTTGTATATTTATCGTTACTACCCTTGCATTTTTCAACCGGATATTTTTGCGCATTGAGGTCAATTTTGGCATTAGCGGCTGCAATTAAATCGATGCCACAAACCTCCGCAATGCGCATCAGATAAACAAAGGTATCGGCCAACTCCTGACCAACCTGCGCTTTAGTCTCGGCATCCAGTTGACGGCTGTCGGACTCTGTCATCCACTGAAAATGCTCAACCACCTCGGCAGCTTCTACAATCATGGCCATCGCCAGGTTTTTAGGCGAATGAAACTTTGCCCAATCGCGCTCTTCAACAAAGGCGTTCACCCGCGCCCGCAACGCATCAATACTATCTGTCATCTGTATTCCGCCTGTTATTACTTACCACAAAATGAATAAAACACTCTTGCCGCGGATAAACGCAGATGCACGCAGATAAACCCAACAGAAAAAATCAGCTGATCAAAAATATTTTTATCTGCGGTTATCCGCGTTTGCGTTTACTCTTGTTCGTCTGCGGCAGGCTGTTCTGGCTTATCTTTACGGTTACTACCTGCCACCATTTTAATTTCAAACAAACGGCACTCTAAGGGGCCGTTATACAACAATGTTTTTTTGCTTGGGCTTAAGCGCATGAGTTTAGGCATGCGCAGGTCGTTAGTCAGAAAATAGGTGTTCCAGCCTGAAAAGCGTTGTTTCAGTGCTGCTGCCATTTGCGGATACAGCTCTGCCAGCGTGTCATCTTCACCGATACGCACGCCATAAGGCGGGTTGGCCACCAGCACGCCACTCTCAGCGGGCGGGACAACCTTGGTAAACTCCCAGTGGCTGAGTTGCACGGCGTCCAGCCAGCCCGCCATTTCCAGATTCTGCTTGGTGACGCGCACGGCACGTAAATCCATGTCTGAACCATAAATGCCCTGAAAACTCACGGGTTTCACCGCTTTGGCCGCGGCATTACGCACCTTTCTGAAGGTATCAGATTCAAAGTTTTTGAGCTTCTCAAAGCCAAAGTTGCGGTTGAGGCCTGGCGCAATATTCAGCGCGATCATCACCGCTTCAAGTAAAAAGGTGCCGCTACCACACATCGGGTCTAGCAGTGCCTGGCCTGGCTGCCAGCCAGTGAGTTTTAAAATGCCCGCGGCCAGGTTTTCACGCAATGGCGCCTCGATGCTGTTTTTACGATTGCCGCGCTGGTATAAGGCGTTACCGGAGGTATCCACATAGAGCTGGTAGCTGTCAGCCGTCAGGTAAACATGCACACGTACGCCTGGCTCGCGTGTGTCGATATTCGGGCGGCTACCCACACTTTGGCGGAATCTGTCACAAATGGCGTCTTTGACCCGCAGGGTAATAAACTCCAGGCTTTTCAACGGGCTACGCACAGCAGTCACTTTCACCATCATGCTGTGTTTAACGTCAAACCAGTTTGGCCAGTTAATTTTTAACGCGCCTTGGTAAATATCATCCTCTTTGAGATATTTGCCACGGCCAACTTGCATCAAAATGCGCGTCGCCACGCGTGAATGCAGGTTGGCGTGGTAGCACACCGAGAGCTCGCCACTAAAACTGGCACCACCTTCGGTGGCCTTGATGTCGCGCGCCCCGCCCTGCTTGAGCTCTTCGACGAGGATGGCTTCCAGGCCACGCGGGCAGGTTGCAAAATATTGATTCATGAAATTAGCCACCGAGTGTGAACTCCTTACCGTTATTAGGATTTGCGCCCTGTAAACGGTCTATTAAATCGATAAAATGAATGTCATGCGACTGCATGGCATCTTGTGCGCGCTTACGCAACGTGGCCAAATCTGGCATGGCCAGCTCTGGTTTAAAACCAAACACAATAATATTGCCGGGCTTGCCGGTAGGCATCATTAACACGCGCTGCTCAAAGGTTTGCTCCATGCGCTGCATGTAAATATCAAACTTTTTGTCTGAGCCCCACAGATTAATAGTAAACAGGCCATCAGGCGTCAATGCTTCGGCGCAATCATCAAAAAATGACTGCGTACAAAAATCGGGTGGCAGTCCATTGCTGCCAAACGCATCCATCATTAACCAGTCGCAGCCACCCGGATGCTGCTGGATATAAGCAATGCCATCGCCCTCAATAATCTGCAAACGCTCGTCATCATCAGGTACAAAAAAATGACTGCGCGCGACCTGGATCACCTGCGGGTTAAGCTCAATCACGGTTTGCTTAATCTGCGGGCAATATTTCCATACATATTTGGCGATTGAGCCGCCGCCTAAGCCGACGAGCGTTAATTGTCGGCTATCCGGTTTAAATAACAGGCTGCTCAATACGCCCCATGAATAAGCTAACACCAGTGCGTAAGGATCTTTGACCTTCATGCTGCTTTGAATCGTCGGCGAGCCCAGGTGCATGGAGCGTACGCCATCGGTCTCGGTGACTTCGACCATCTCAAAGTCTGACACAGCTTTGTGGATTTTGCGGTTAAATTTAAACATTATGCGCTTTCTGCCACATCCGGCTGGGTGTCTGCTGTCGTGGTTTCTGCAAGCGCAATGACTTCTTCAGCACTAATAGTCTCGTCAACGCCAGCCGCACCCACTTCTTCGATCACGCCCACGAACTTGCACTCCAGCTCCATGAGTAAAGTATCTATTTTTTGGATAGTCAGGCGTACCTTGCTGCCAGGCTTGGTGGCCGGCAAGCTGTGCACCTTGGTCATATAAGGCAAGCTCTCCAGTCGCACCAGGTTTTCGCGCCATACCGTGGCGCCGATTTCAGTGATATTTTCCTGAATCAGGTATTGCAAACACCAATAGCGTTCCATGCGGGTCTGGAACTCATTGTAAGCATTGTAGGTTTGGTCAAAATTACGCATATGGCCGACGATTTCATCGCCATTTGCCGCGTAAACCGGCGGCTGCAACGTCAACACACTGATCAACTGGCGCTGGTTAATCAAGTCTACCGCGCGGCGCAAAGGCGAGGTACACCAGGCGTATTGCGCCACGCCCAGGCCCTGATGGCCTTCGGCTTTGGTCGTCATATACACTTTGCCGCCATTTTGCGCGCGGTAAATTCCCGGCACATCGTTTTCAGCAAGCAATAAACCCCACTGGCTATTCGCTGCAATCATCAGCTCAGCCACCAGTTTATCCATGGGCGAGCCGCGCTGGCGATTGACAATATTGACGATGCCATCGCTCACATAAAAGTTGTAATCCACTGGCTGCGGTCTGGTCGGGTCATATTTGCCGCGGGCTTTTTCCAGACTTTCGGCAAAGTGGAATAAAAACACCAGCGACGACCATAGCGGATGGCCGCTATCTTGCGCCAAGGTGGTTTCATTGAAATAAGGCTCCAGCGTGTCGTGACGCAAGTTTTCCGCAATCTGCACGCGCTCTAAGCAACTATGCTGGTGGACAATGCTGAAGTCAGGCGCGACCTCAAGATAGAGCGATAAAGCGGGTTTGGTTTCACCGGCGTCGAGGCTAAAGGGGCGGATCGCCGCTTCTGGCAACATAGTGATTTTGTGCCCAGGCATATACACTGTAGACAAACGCTTCATCACCTCGTGATCCAGCGCTTGGTGTGGCGCCACACCCAAGGCCGGCGCGGCGATATGAATACCGACCTGCGTATTACCATTGGGCAAGGCCGTCACCGACAAGGCATCATCAATCTCAGTCGTGGTGCTGTCATCAATACTAAATGCCTGCACCGTAGACAACGGTAGATCAGAAGGCAAATCTGCCAGTGAAAAATCAGGGAACGCCGTGCCTGAGGCAAAATACTCGCGTAAAAATGCCCCCAAGTGGTAATCATGCACAGAAGGGATCGCCCCGGCCGCATGCAACACTTGCACGGGCAACTGCTTGAGCTCAGCCGCCGCTTGCTCCAGCGCCTTCCACTCCAGGCTGTTTTTATCAGGTGCATATAACAAGGCATCGAGTTTAGCAGCAAAACTCTCTGGCAAGGCCTGCGCCTTGAGTTGTGCCACCATTTGCGCCATAAGTTCGGCTTGCTGGCGTTTTTTTTCCAACCCGGCCATGGCGGCTTTCAGGGTGTCTTCAGGCGCAGCTTTATAACGACCTTTGCCTTTGCGGTAAAAATACATGGGCGCCGCGTGCAGCTTGAGCGCAATGGCGGCTGCTTGCTGGCGACTCGGCTTGCCACCGTAATACTCTTGCGCCAAATCCTCAAAAGCAAACTCTGGCTCGCCACAGCATTCCCACAAAAAGTCCGTATCCAGTGTGTCGGACTCAGCCTGAGCGGCCTCAAGAAAGCCAGACAAGCTGCCTTCAAAGCGCATCAATACATTAGCGGTTTTGATCTTGCTGCGTTTACCAGTGCTGGCTTCGACTTGCATGCTGCTGTCAGCCTCAGACATGATGGAAGCGACTTTAAAGCCACCGTCTTCTTCGTAAAAAACATTCATGTAGGGAAATTAAACGTGTGGAAATCACACTTGAGTGTATTAAAACGCTATTTTAACCGAGAAGACCGCAGTTTTTTGGCAAGCACTGAACTTTAGCCAAGGATAATGACTAAAATAGCATGATGAAGCCTCTGACATTTGACAACCGTTTTACCCGCGAACTTCCCGGGGACCCGATCTCAGATAATTACACCAGGCAAGTCAGCGACTGTTTATGGTCGCCAGTACAACCGACCCCTGTCAAAAACCCGCAATTACTGGCTTATAGCCCTGAAGTCGCCGAACAACTGGGTTTTTCCGCCGCGGATATGCAGGACCGTGACCTGATACAGACGTTGGGCGGCAATGGCATCTTGGATGGCATGTTCAGTTATGCCACCCGTTACGGCGGTCACCAGTTTGGGCACTGGGCCGGGCAACTCGGCGATGGCCGTGCCATTTACCTGGGTGAACTCATCCACGCGGGCCAACGCTTTGAGCTGCAACTGAAAGGCGCTGGCGAAACCCCTTACTCCCGTTCGGCAGATGGCCGTGCGGTGCTGCGCTCCAGCCTGCGTGAATTCTTGTGCTCAGAAGCCATGCATCACCTCGGCGTGCCTACCACGCGTGCCTTAAGCCTAGTGACAACCGGCAACCAGGTGGTACGCGATATGTTTTATAACGGCAATCCGCAGTTAGAGCCCGGCGCGATTGTCTGCCGTGTCGCACCGTCATTTACCCGTTTTGGCCATTTTGAAATACTGGCCAGCCGCAACGAATTAACGTTATTAAAACGCCTGGTCGGCTTTACCATCGACCGCGACTTTGCTGACTGGTGGCCAACGACCGGCTTGGCGTTAGACATGAACGACCCATCTGCCGAACTGATTGAAACATGGTTTGAAGAAGTGTGTTCGCGCACAGCCAGCATGGTCGCGCACTGGATGCGTGTTGGTTTTGTGCATGGCGTGATGAACACCGACAATATGTCGATATTAGGCCTGACCATCGACTATGGCCCGTATGGCTGGGTGGATAATTTTGACCCGGGCTGGACACCAAACACCACCGACGCACAAGGTCGCCGCTACTGTTTTGGCCGTCAGCCAGATATCGCACGCTGGAATCTGGAACGGCTGGCCGAAGCGCTCGGCACCTTACTGCCAGACACGCAAGGCCTGGCGGATGGCTTAGCGACTTATGACCAGACCTACATCCGCGCCTTGACCACTAGCCTGGCAGCCAAGTTTGGTTTTGATCGCTGGCAAGACGGCGATGGCGAGCTGATTAACCATATTTTTGAGCTGATGCAACGCGCTGAAGTCGACCAGACCCTGTTCTTTACCCAGTTGGCGAAACTGGACATCGCACAGCCACAACTGGCAACGCTGGCAGAAGCGTTTTATACCGAGCAAGGTCAGCAACAGTTTGGCGCTGATATTCAAGCCTGGTTGCAACAATATAGCCTGCGTTTACAACAATCGGCATTAGCGCCTGAGCAGCGCTTGCAAAAAATGGCGGCATCCAACCCGATTTACGTGCTGCGTAACTACCTGGCGCAAGAGGCGATTGACTTGGCAACTCAGGGCGACAACAGCCGTTTGCTGGCGCTATTAGACGTATTACGCCACCCCTACACCTTACAACCAGGCAAAGCAGCCTTTGCGCAAAAGCGCCCGGACTGGGCGCGGCAAAAGGCCGGTTGCTCGATGCTATCGTGTAGTTCATAATTTTGGCCATGCAAACCGCCGAACAACTGATCAACGATGCAGGCCTGCGTCCAACCAAAGCGCGTATGGCTGTACTGACAGCTATGATCAACTCTCATACTGCCTTGAGTCATACCGAGATTTTGAATGCGCTGCAAGGCGTGAAAGAAATTGACCGGGTGACGGTTTACCGGGTGCTGGACTGGTTACAGGAAAACGCCCTCATCCATAAAATATCTACCGATGACCGCGCTTGGAAGTTTCAACTCAACATACCTAAACGCAGTTACAAAGCGACAGATGCCAGCACAGGCAGCGGTTTGTTGAGTAATCACGGTCATGCCCATTTGCAATGCCAGCGCTGTGGCACCGTTCTTTGCATTCACGAGTTAGCGGCGCATATTCCACAAGCCATTTTCGACACCTACCAGATATCTCACATCGAAATCAGCCTCAAGGGCCTTTGCCCCCAGTGCCAAAAAGCCTTGGCCTAAGTTAGCCCCACAACTGTCTTTTAATACTATTTAACGACATATCCACCCAACAATTTGCAACAGAGTTGCAAATTGTGGCAACACACCTTAGAATGCAACTTTATTGCATTGCAACACAGTTGCTTACATGATTACTCACGCAGAATTATTCGCGATGCCAGCGGACGCTTATATGAACGAAGCGCAACTGGCCTTCTTTCAGCACTTGCTGCAGACACAACTTCAAGCTTTGCAAGACAATATGCGCCAGACCAGTGAACATCTCTCAGATCAGCAAGAAACTCCAGATCCGGCCGACCGCGCTACCCAAGAAGAAACACACAG
>CAYPZE010000030.1:0-16493 GCA_964415305.1 uncultured Methylotenera sp. | reverse complement strand
AGCGTACATTTCTATCCATTGTTGAGTCGACATCCGCGCATTCTAACTGTTTTTGCACTTGTTTTTGTATGCTGGATTGGCCTTTTCGCACCTGCAAAGCATGGTTGAGCGGCGATTTTTTCCATTCCGGTTTGAGCAAACGGACATTTAACACTCTCTTTTTAGCCACCAAAAAATACACGCCGCCAGTCATACCACAAGTGTGGCGACCCCAACGTTCTAGGCAAGACTGTCGTGCCAGCCACACCGGATCATTAATCGGTAAGGCGTGAATCAGGCTACCACTATGCACGACTTCAAAGCCAAGCACATTCAGCCAATCGCGTATACGCCAGGCGGTGAACAGGCGTTGAAAGTGACCGGCCTGCTTAAACTGGCCGACACGCGCACGCACACCCAAGCCACTGACTGGCGTCACGCCAGTCAGCACCAGTGTGCCTTCGGGCACCAGCACGCGGAAGACTTCTCGCAGGGTTTGTTGCGGGTCAGCACATTGTTCCAGCACATGCGGCATGCACACTAGGTCTACCGACTGTTCGGCAAACGGTAAAAATTCGCTTTCACAGAGTAACGATGCATTCGGCGTGGCGTTAAGCTGCAATGAGTGTTTATAGGGGATGCGGCAATGCTCAAGCAAATCATGCGTTGGCCAGCCGATCTGCAAGGCGTGAAAACCAAACACATCGGCCACCGTTTGCGCATATAGCGGAATCTCGTGCTGCGCAATATATCGGCCCAACGCCATCGCATCAAAAGTGGCCGCACTTAAGGTAACAGGCTGGCTGGATTGCAAGAGTAACTCCCAAAAATGCCAGAAATAACACTAATCAAAAATCACACGCTAGCGATAAAATTAAAGCGATCAAACAGGCAGTTAAACACCATTGCGCCTTGACAAGCATGTCCATTTTTTCAATGATGCGGGATGCACGACACTTCTGCAAGCCTAACGATCAGCGCACTACCCGCTTTTAGCGATAATTATTTATGGCTGATTCACTGCGGCCGGTATGCGCTGGTGGTCGACCCTGGTGATGCCGAGGTGGTAGAACAGGCGTTACAGGCTCACCAGTTACAGTTAGACGGCATCTTACTGACGCACCACCACTCAGACCATGTTGGCGGTGCCGCTGCGCTACAACAGCACTGGCAATGCCCGGTCTACGCACCGTACAGTGATCTGCCGGTCTACCGGGCATTACAAGCCAGCCGAGTGCAACAAGGCGACCAGATCCACTTTAGCCACTTTGGCACACTCACAATTGACGTGCTATCGTTGCCTGGCCATACGCTGGACCATATTGCTTACTACCTCAACCGTCAGCACCTGTTTAGCGGCGACGTGCTGTTTGGTGCAGGCTGCGGTCGCCTGTTTGAGTGCACGCCATCACAAATGCATGCGTCATTGCAACAAATCGCCGCCCTGCCGGCTACCACGCTGATTTATCCTGCGCATGAATACACCTCGCACAACATTGCTTTTGCGCAAACGGTGGACCCTGATAACCCGGACTTGCAACAACGTGCGCAAGACACGGCTGCTTTACGCGCCAGACAACTACCAACACTACCGACCACCCTCGCCCTGGAACTAGACACCAACCCCTTTTTGCGTTGCGAGGCCCTGTCGCAGCTGCCTGCGTTTTCAGATTGGCCCGCGCTGGATGTATTTACCGAACTACGTGCACGCCGCAACCAATTCTAGGCATGGCGCGCTCAAGCCAGCCTGCACGCACAAAGCCCGCACCGCCGCAAGGGCTTGTCTCACTGAAAAATTAACGTAGAATGATGTCCTCCCTTAAGCGCTTGTGTGCGTTACGTCAATCACGTACTGGTTGGCATGGCCCTTCCGGCCACCCGGTTTATCAATGCATGTGCAAGTTTTTCCAAGGATCACCTTGTGCTACAGCCTCAGGATTAAGTATTACCGTCATGCGTTTTAAAAAATTATTGCTATGTGCCGCACTCTCAGCCTTTCCATTTTTGGCATTGGCTGAATACGTAGAGCCAGCCAATATGTCGGACGACAACGGCAGTTATGATGAAAGTTATGGCGGCCCGGACACTGAAAATTATAATTCCAGCTACCAATTTGAAGACTCATTAACCCTGCAGGACAGCCTGTGGGATCGCGTGCGTGACGGCTTTAACATGCCGGACATCGACTCCACCTACACCAACAAGCACGAGCAATGGTATGCCTCGCGCCCGCACTATGTGTCGCGCATGCTGGAGCGCAGCAAAAAGTATCTTTATCATATTGTGGTAGAAGTTGAAAAAAGAGGCATGCCAACCGAAATTGCGCTGCTGCCCATGATTGAAAGCGGCTTTAACCCAAAGGCGCTTTCTACCAGCAAAGCCTCAGGCATCTGGCAGTTTATTCCTTCCACCGGTAAAGACTTTGGCCTCAAACAAAACTACTGGAAAGATTCGCGTAAGGACGTCACGGCGGCCACCCAAGCAGCCCTTAATTACCTGCAAAAGCTGTATACCATGTTTGGTGCGTGGGACCTGGCACTTGCAGCTTACAACGCCGGTGAAGGCACCGTAGCACGCGCGATTGAGCGCAATCGCCAGCTAGGGCTGCCCACTGATTACCAGCATTTGTCTTTACCAGACGAAACCCGCAATTACGTACCTAAATTACAGGCGATTAAAAACATTATTTTTCGCCCTGAAAATTATGGTTTAACACTCAACGAAATTCCTAACAAGCCGTATTTCACTACCGTGCAAGCGCCGAATAAAATCGACGCCAAACTGGCCGCGGAACTGGCGGGGATTTCACTAGAAGAATTTAATGCGTTGAACCCCAGCTTTACGCGCCCGGTGTTAATTACCGAAAACAGCTATCAAAAACTATTGCTGCCCACTTGGGCGGCCAGCAACTTCACCAATAACCTCAGTGGGTATAACCGCCCATTGTCTAACTGGCATAGCTACCAACCCAAGCGTGGAGAGCGCCTGGGCGCCATTGCCAGCCAGTTTGGCATCAGTATTTATGAACTAAGCGCGACTAACAACCTCAAACCGAACCGTAACCTCATCGTACGCAGGCCGTTGTTGGTCCCTGCCAGTGTGCAATCAGGCCTGACCCGGCCGATTGATGTGGCTGCCATGGCACAATTGCCGATTGAGATACCGGTTGAAAGAGAATCATCGAGTAAATCGAGTGCTATCTCGCACAAGGTGAAACAAGGTGATACATTGGCAAAACTGGCGAAACGTTACGGCATCAGCAGTAAACAGATCATGCAACAAAATCACCTGAAATCGAAGAATCTGGCGGTTGGCCAGGTGTTGCAGCTCGAAAAACAGGAAAGTAACTCTAGTAGCAGTGGCCAGTCTCGCAGCTCAAAAAGCAGCGCTAATACTAGTCATAAAAAAACATCGGCTTCAAGCAAAAAGCAATCAAGTGCGCAGTCCTCTTCGCACAAAAAGACAAGTACTACGCATAGTAAAAAAAACAAATCGACTAAACACTGATACGGCCACCTACCATGACCCATCGACCATTGCCCGGTATGCATTCCATTTGCACCACAGCGCATGCGTTGGTGGGTCAACGGCTGATATTGGGTTTGCTGTGTAGCGGGTTGATCGCCTGTAGCCCAGAGCCAGAGGGCCCACAGACAGCAGCGCTTAACCAGACCTATCCTGCCCAACCTGGTGGCACCATGATCAGCGCCATGCCGTCAGACCCGAGTGGCATGATAGGCATGGTGGCTGGCGAATCTGCCTCGCTGGCGATAGGCGCCAACCTGTTTAACTCCCTGCTCAAATATGACCAGCATCTGGACCTCGCCGGAGAGCTGGCGACCGCCTGGCAAGTGGCTGATGACAAAAAAACTATTACCTTTAAGCTTAAACCTGGTTTGCAATGGGCGGATGGCAAGCCGCTGACCAGCGCCGATGTGCTGTTTACCTGGCAATTGATTACTGACGAAAAAACGCATAGCCCGTACGCGTCTGACTACCAGTTGGTCACCAAGGCCGAAGCGCCTGATGCACAGACGTTTATTGTGCATTATTCACAGCCGTTTGCCCCGGCGCTGGAGAGCTGGGCCAGCCTGCAAGTGCTCCCCAAACACAAACTGGCTGGGCAGGATATCCACACCACCAATTTTGCGCAAAAACCATTGAGCAGCCATTACTACCAGTTAAAAGAATGGCGGCATGGCGAATATATCAAGCTCGAAAAAAACCCTAAATCAGTGCTGGGGCCTGCCAATATTGATCACCTGATTGAACGTATTATCCCGGACCCGGCGGCGCAGTTTCTGGAACTGATGGCGGACAACATTGACAGCATGACGCTGGACCCGATTACCTATGCGCGTATTATCCCGTCGCGCCCGGCGCTGCAAGCGAGGCTTAATCAGTATAAAGAGCTAGGCAACAGCTACACCTACCTTGGTTTTAACCTTAAACGCAAACCGTTTGACGACGTGCGTGTGCGTAAAGCGATTAATTACGCCATAGACAAACAAGAAATTATCGACGGCGTGTATCTCGGCCTGGGCATTGCCATTGCATCGCCCTACAAGCCTGGCACACGATGGAGCAACCCAAATTTAACGCCCTACCCGTTTGACCCGGCCAAAGCCAAGCAATTACTGGCCGAAGCCGGTTATACAGACACCAATGGTGACGGTATTGTCGAGCGCAACGGCAAACCGTTGTCTTTTGAGGTGCTGACTAACCTCGGTAATAAACAGCGTGAAAAAACGGCCGTGATTATCCAGCGCCGTTTAAAAGAAGTCGGCATTGATACGCGTATCCGTACCCTGGAATGGGCCAGCCTGCTCACGAACTTTATCAAACCTGGTGACTTTGACGCGGTCGTCATGGGCTGGGGCTTGGGTCTGGACCCTGACCAATACTCGATCTGGCACTCCAGCCAGCAAGGCCCGGGCCAGTTTAACTTTATTGGTTACAACAACCCTGCTGTTGATCAATTACTGGAACAAGGCCGGCTGGAGTTTGACCCACAAAAACGCATGCAGATTTATCATGATTTCGCCAAGGTGCTCTATGACGATAGCCCGCTAGTGTATTTGTCTGCCGGTTATGGCCTGACCGCCATCCACAAACGCGTGCAAGGCATTATGCACCCGGTGCCACCCGCCGGGGTGAGTTATGATTCACAAAAGTGGTATCTTCCTGCGCCGCTCAGGCGCACGCAAATACAGGCAGAATAAGCATGCTTCATTATTTAGTCAGACGTATATTGTGGATGATTCCGATGTTAATCGGCATCAGTCTGATTTCTTTTTTAATCATGCACCTGGCGCCGGGCGACATCACCAGCACCGAGGCCGCCTTTGACCCTAAATCATCTGAAGAGTCTCGCCAAAAGCTGCGCGAACTCTATCACCTGGACAAACCCATCATCGTCCAATACGGCCTCTGGCTGGAGCGCATGGTGCACCTCGATTTTGGCCACTCGTTTGCCAGCCACCAAAAACCGGTGTTTTGGGCAGAAACCGATAAAGACGGCAATACCACACCTGGCATGATCCAGGAAGCGCTGCCCATCACGCTGTTGATGAATATTGTCGGCCTTCTGCTCACCTTAACCCTGGCCGTGCCGCTAGGAGTCATCGCGGCCAAACAATATGGCCGCTGGCCAGACCGCAGCATTACGCTGTTTAACTTTATCGGCTTCTCTATCCCCGGCTTTTGGCTGTCTTTACTACTCATGTATTGGCTAGGCGTCATTCACCCGTGGTTTCCGATTTCTGGTTTGCATAGCCTGAACTACGCCCAGCTGGATGCCTGGCAAAAAGCACAAGACCTGTTGATGCATTTATTCTTACCCGTGGTCATTCCAGCCATTACCGGCCTGGCCGGGGTCACCATGTTTGTTAAAAACGGCATGCTAGACGTACTTAGTCAGGACTTCGTCACTACCGCACGCGCCAAAGGCCTCAGTGACCGCACCGTCACCTATCGCCATGCCTTGCGTAACGCCCTGCTGCCACTGATTACCCTGGTCGGCTTATCGCTGCCAGGCCTGATTGGCGGCTCAGTGATTGCCGAAACGATTTTTGCCATCCCCGGCATGGGCAAACTGTTTTACGACGCCGTCATGATGCGCGACTTTCCGGTGGTGATGGGCATCCTCACCATCGGCTCAGCACTCACGCTCATGGGTAACCTGCTGGCAGACCTCGCTTATACCTGGGCAGATCCGCGCCTGCGCAGAGGCGTCATGCCACAACGCTAGGCAAACAATACGCGAGGCAACACAGACACTATGCAAAAAATCCTGCAAAATCCGCTCGCCGTCACCGGGCTCTGTTTAATTGGCATCATTTTATTGCTGGCGCTGCTCGCACCGTGGATCGCGCCGTATGACCCCGATGCCGTACAAGTCAAACAAATCCTGATTGGCCCTTCTGCAGAACACTGGATGGGCACCGACGGCCTCGGCCGCGATGTCTGGAGCCGCATGCTGTTTGGCGGGCGAGTGTCTTTGCTGGTGGGATTGGTCGCGGTGGGTATTTCCACGGCCATCGGTGTGATTTTAGGCGCTCTGGCGGGTTATTATCGCGGCTGGGTAGATACCGTCATCATGCGACTGGTCGACATCATGCTCTCCATCCCCAGCTTTTTCCTTATTCTGGCGGTGATTGCCTTTTTAAGCCCGTCGATTACCAATGTCATGATTGTGATCGGCCTCACCTCGTGGATGAGCGTCACGCGCTTGGTCAGGGCTGAGTTTTTAAGCCTGACCCAACGTGAGTTTGTCGCCGCCTCCACCGCACTGGGCGCACAAGACTGGCGGGTGATTTTTAAACACTGCCTGCCCAATAGCCTGACACCGGTATTAGTCAGTGTCGTACTAGGCATTGCCAGTGCCGTGCTGCTCGAATCCGGCCTCAGTTTTCTTGGCCTCGGCGTGCAGCCGCCACAAGCTTCGTGGGGCAATATCCTCACCGACGGCAAAGAGTATATCCAGTTTGCCTGGTGGCTCTCGCTCTACCCCGGACTTGCCATATTAATTACCGTGTTAGGGTATAATCTGCTCGGCGAAGGTCTGCGTGACGTGTTTGACCCGCGTTCTAACACCACACGCTAGCCGATTTAACTAACTACCAAACAGGAACAAGCATGGCATTTCTTGCTGGAAAAAAAATTCTGATTGCCGGTTTGCTGAGCAACCGTTCAATCGCCTACGGCATTGCAGCCGCAATGAAACGTGAAGGGGCCGAACTGGCCTTCACCTATCAAGTCGATAAACACGAAAAGCGTGTACGCGACCTGGCCGCCGACTTCGACTCCAACATCGTCTTACCCTGTGACGTGGCCGAAGATGCGCAAATCGACAACCTGTTTGTAGAGCTAGCCAAAGTCTGGGACGGCCTCGATGGTTTGATACACTCGATTGCTTTCGTGCCAAAAGTCGCCCTCGATGGTGACTACCTGGACAATATCAGCCGCGAATACTTCCATATCGCGCACGATATCAGCTCGTATAGCTTCTCCGCCATGGCCAAAGCCGCCTACCCAATGATGCAAGGCCGCAACGGCAGCCTGCTCACATTAAGCTACCTGGGTGCTGAGCGCACCATGCCTAACTACAACGTCATGGGCGTGGCCAAAGCCAGTCTGGAGGCCAACGTGCGCTATCTGGCTCAAAGCTTGGGCCCACGAGGCATCCGCGTCAACGCAGTCTCTGCCGGCCCAATCAAAACGCTGGCTGCTTCAGGCATTGCGGACTTCGACAAGATGATCGGCTTTAACGAAAAACACGCCGCGCTGCGCCGCAACGTCACCATTGAAGAAGTCGGCAACGTCGCCGCTTTCTTGTCCAGCGACCTGGCTTCTGGTGTGACGGGTGAAATCACCTATGTAGATGGTGGTATGAATATCACTGCTGCGGGTCAAATCGACTAAGTCGATAGCCGCAAACAAAAAACGCCTGTTCTGTAAAGACAGGCGTTTTTTTATAAGTAAACTTAAAACTATTACAACTACTACCATTCGGGCTACAGAAAAATATGACGTCTCTACTAAGTCACAGAAATCTAAAATCCAAACCGTATTTAAGTCTTAACTTCTGTATGTCTCAACCAACAACGAGGGAGTCTTTGTATAATGAATGGGTTTAAACTTTTGGTCATTACAAATGAATAAGAAAAAAGAATTCGAAGCAGCGCTTAGAGAGTTTGTAACCACCTTACAATACTATGTAAGCGGTGAAGATGGTCAATGGACAATCAAGGGATTCATTGATGCATACAAAAATATCTATACGATATCCTCGGATACAAAAATCATATCAAAAATACTTGAAATACATATCTTCCCGAAATTACTTGAACTTTCAGAAAAGCATGGCTACAAAATCGTTCTAGCCGACCATCAAAACTACTACCCAGATATATCTTTTGTCGACAATGAGGATGACTCAGTACGATTTGCTGTCGACTTCAAAACAACATATAGACAACCCAAAAAAAATTACTTATGTAATGGCTTTACATTAGGATCTCATGGTAAATATTTTGAAGATCGTAACAGTACAAAAAATATACAGTTTCCATATGGATCGTACTCAGGTCATTATTGTTTGGGAATCATATACGATCGTGTAGATTGCACTGATATTGATGAGACAAAAATATATAATCTAGAATCATTAGCTTCGATTACTTCAGTTATTGGAAACTTTCAATTCTTCATTGCCGAAAAGTGGCGTATCGCAAGTGATAAAAGTGGAAGTGGGAATACTGCAAATATTGGCAGCATCAACAATATTGCCGATATTATTGAAGGAAAAGGGGTATTTTCTAAGCTTGGAGAAAAATGGTTTGACGATTACTGGATGAATTACGGAAAAATCACAGTAACCGACAAAAAAGGTAAGACCAAGAAAATCACCAATTTAAAAGACTTTGTAGAATATAGAAAAGGCGACACATCCTTAATTGTGCTTAAGCATAATAGAGCACCCAGAAAGTAAAAAGTGAAAGTTCTAGTACCTCCTATTAAATCGCAAGGCATCAAAACTAAATTAGTACCTTGGATCAAAAGCTTAGTCCCAGAGAAATTTGACGGAAGATGGATTGAGCCCTTCATGGGAACAGGAGTCGTTGCATTCAACATTGCCCCTCAAAAAGCATTAATGTGTGATACGAATCCTCACTTGATTAACTTTTACACAGCAATTAAATCAAAAGTGATTACACCTGAAGCTGTACGCGCTTATCTTGAGAAAGAAGGTGCCTTGCTCATGGAAAAAGGAGATGAGCACTATTATAAGATCAGAGATAGGTTTAATGAGAAACATAATCCTCTAGACTTTCTTTTTGTGAATCGTTCAGGCTTTAATGGAATGATTCGCTTTAATAGAAAAGGTGGCTTTAATATACCATTTTGCAAAAAACCTAATCGCTTTGCTCAAGCTTACATAACCAAAATTGTAAATCAGGTATCAAATATTAGTAAATTGATAGCTACTAAAGATTTTGAATTTAAGTGTCAGCCTTTCGAATGCACTATTTTAGAGGCACAAACAGGAGATATTATTTATTGTGATCCGCCTTACATTGACCGGCATGTAGATTACTTTAACTCTTGGGATGACTCGCACGAAACTGGTCTCTTTGATACGTTAAGTAAAGCACGATGCGACTTTATCCTATCAACCTGGCATCACAATGATTATAGGAATAATAGTTATATTGAATCTTATTGGAGCAAATTTAACATTCTCACAAGAGAGCACTTCTATCACGTAGGTGGTAATGAAAAGAACAGAAATCCAATGATAGAAGCAATAGTTACAACAATTGACACGAATGCATATGAGTTTTCTGAGAGTCAAAAACAAGATCAATTAGCTTTGTTTCAAGCAACACTTAACTACCAAAATCCACAACAATAAAGGATGTCAAACATCCACATGCGCTACCAAGGCAAAATCACCTCCTGGAAAGATGAACAAGGGTTTGGTTTTATCTCCCCCAACGGCGGTGGTAAGCAGGTGTTTGTACATATCTCTGCCTTCTCAAATCGTCATCGACGACCAATTAACAATGCAGTCGTGACTTACGAAGTGAACACGGAGGCTAATAATAAGTTAAGGGCCGAACACGTTAAATACGTTGATGAGCCTGCACGATCAAATGACGGCAAGCTTCTGCTCGTCTTTGCAATTGCTTTTCTTGCCTGTATGAGCGCTTCAGTATTTTTCGGAAAACTGCCGAAACTTGTCTTTTGGCTGTATGTTGCGGCAAGCAGTATTACATTCATCGCTTATAAACGGGATAAGTTGGCTGCCAGAAGTGATCAAAGTCGCACGCCTGAGAAAATCTTGCACATGTTGGCATTGCTTGGCGGCTGGCCGGGGGCGATACTGGCGCAAAGACTCTTTCGCCACAAATCAAAAAAGCTTTCCTTTCAAATCACCTTTTGGGCGACGGTCATGCTTAACTGCCTGGCACTGGCCTGGCTGCTTTATTCTCAAGGAACTACCTTAATTGACTTGATCGTTAGTGCCATGTAAAAACCGCAACACAGCAATAAAAAAGGAGGGCAAGGCCCTCCTTTTTTGCTTCAGCGCGCTTAATTATTCGTTATTTTTGGATAACAATACTTTGGCGTTGAACTGAATATCCTTTTTCGCTTTGAGTGAGCCGACATATGCATGTGACATCTCATCACCCAGCGCTGCCTGATAGGCTTTAAACGCTCTGTCAGCGACATCTGGCTGATCTTTGAGCTTCTGGCTTACCGCAATCACTTTAATCACGGTGTAGCCCTTGTTAGCCTCGTTAAAACCGTAATAGGCTGGCAAGGCATGCGTATTGACCTTAAACACGTTACGCATCACACCATCACTCAGGCCTTGTGCGTTTCTGCGGTCAATCGTCACTGGGGTGATCCAGTCAGTGTCGGTCGCTTTACCTGCTTTAAGATCGGCCAATAAAGCCTCGCCTTTTTGTTGTGCAAGTTTGCCTGCGGCTTCCACTTTCAATAGTGTCTCAATGCCGGCTTTCACCTCATCAAAGCTGCGTGGGGCTTCTGGTGTGTATTCAACCACACGCCCAGCCACCAAATTGTTTGGCGAGACTTCAACGGCTTCGGTGTTGCGCTTTTCCTTCAGCACTTCATCAGAAAAAACCAGGCTTGCAAAACGATCACTCTTAAAGAACTTGGACACTTCTTCTTTGCTCATGGCCGGTGAGGTTTGTACTTGTACATTAAACTTCTTGGCAACAGGGTCCAGGCTACCGGATTGCTCATACACGGTGTTACCGAAGTCATCAGCCAGTTCAGCATATTTGGCTTGCGCCTTCTGGAACAGTAACTCAGCTTTGAGTTTGAGTTTTACCGAGTCAAAGTCTGAGGACTCGCCAGTAATCCCAGTCAGCTTGATGATGTGGTAACCAAATTCGGATTCAACCAAGTCACTGATATCGCCCACTTTCATGGCAAAAGCAGCATCTTCAAATGGTTTCACCATGGCGCCACGACCAAAGCTACCCAAATCGCCACCTTTGCTGGCAGAACCCGTGTCTTGCGAATTTTCAATGGCCAGTTTTTCAAAGTTTTTAGGATTGGCTTTGGCTTGCTTGAGAATAGCTTCCGCTTTTTCTTTTGCCGCCGCTTTTTCCGCTGGCGTTGCCGTACTGCTAAAACCAATCAGGATATGACTGGCCTGACGCTGCTCATCGCCTTGCAATTTAGCAGCGTTTTCGTCATAGAACTGCTTCACTTCTTCATCTGACGCACTCACCTGCCCCATTAAACCAGCAGCGGTCAATAACGCAAACTGCAGTTTCACTTTGGCTGGCGCAATGAATTTGGTTTTATGCTGGTTGTAATAGGCCTGAACCTGCTCTGGCGTCACGTTCACCTGACTCATAAAGTCAGACACTTTAACGTCAGCAACTGTCACTTCACGTTGCTCAAATTCTGACATCAGAGATTGCTCGGCCACTTTTTTAGGCATAAACACCAGATTGGTCAGGCCATCACGTACTTGCTGTACCGCCAGATCTTTGCGCACGCTTTGCTCAAACTTGGCTGGGGTCAGCTTGTTTTGCGTCAGCAACTGGTTATAAGTCTCTTCAGAGAACTTACCATTGCTTTGAAACTCAGGCATGCCCAGAATGTGCTGGCTCAACTGCTCATCACTGATTCTGAAGCGGTAATCCTGCACCGCACCTTCTACCAGGCGGCGGGTAATAATGCCATCCAGCACAGATTGCTTGAAAGCCGGGCTTTCCAGCATGGCTGCATCGACTTTTTGGCCTTGTGACTGCAAATAGTTACGGGCATTCTCAACGGCATTTGAATACTCTTGCAATGAGATTTTCTGGCCATCAACTTTAGCCACGGCGACCTGGCCACCTGCCTGGTTTAAATAAGAGTCGATACCAAACAATGCAAACGGCACCACAATCAGTGCCAGAATGATTTTTGCCATCCATCCTTGTGTGTGTTTTCTTAATGCTTCCAACATTTTATGGTTTCCATTACCTGATTTTTACAACAGCAAACTATACCATAAACCTGCCAATATCGCCGGACTGAAGCCGATTGATCATTGACGAATGCTGACTTCGCTGACGTAGTGAACATGACATAACTGAAGACGGACATTTCACCGTGACGCATGCATGAATGTGTTCACACGTGCTGCCGTCAGAAAATGGAACATTGAATCAGACGATATGGCTTGGAATGTAAAAGCATTCACAAGATAAATGCTGACTAAACAAACAAGATGGACCGCTTAGAATGCCGACATGGAAACCTTGCAAACAGAAAAGAAAAAAGCCCTGAATAAATCAGGGCTTTAATTTGGCGGAGCGGACGGGACTCGAACCCGCGACCCCCGGCGTGACAGGCCGGTATTCTAACCAACTGAACTACCGCTCCCGGTAATCGTTAAGCTGAAATTATAACACTGTTTATTATAAAATCAACAACTATTTTTTAATTATTAACTTGCACTTAGCTTCACTTATTAAAGTAACTTCTTAAGTGCAGTGTCACTCAAAAAATTAAGAGCGCATACTTCGCACTCTTAATTTAAATTGTTTGGTGGGTGCTAACGGGGTCGAACCGCTGACATTCGCCTTGTAAGGGCGACGCTCTACCAACTGAGCTAAGCACCCGTAACAACCACTGTGTGGTGCTACTACTGGCAGAGCAACTAACGCTGCTCAACCAAAGAATGCTAGTTTACAGCATCTTTAAGACCTTTACCAGCCCTAAATTTAGGAGATTTTGCAGCTTTGATGTTAATTGTTGCGCCGGTACGAGGATTACGGCCAGAACGTGCAGAACGCTCACCTACATAGAATGTACCAAAACCAATCAAGGTTACCAGATCACCTTTTTTTAATGCGCCGGAAATAGCTTCAGTTGTTGCATCCAGAGCACGAGCCGCAGCGGCTTTAGAAATACCAGCAGCACTTGCAATATGATCTATCAATTCTGATTTATTCACGTGTTTCCCCTAATAACTAGTTAAAAAGACAGGTACATCCTGTACCGTCTTTATATCAAGCCGCAAAACGAGCTGTCAAGCGCTAATCCGGCCTTTTGACAATAATTCGCATCAATTTTACTAATGCGTGACAGCTTGCTCCGGATTCGCGTCGCCAGAAGCCACAATCTCTACGGCTGGTGCGGTGACTGCGAGCGGTTGTGGCGCACTTTCAAGTGCCAAATCCAGCACCTGATCTATCCATTTGACACAATGAATCTCCAGGTCTTTTTTAATATTGGCCGGAATATCGACCAAATCTTTCTCGTTGGCAGAAGGAATCAGCACCGTTTTAATGCCACCTCTGTGCGCTGCCAACAACTTCTCTTTGAGCCCACCAATCGGCAAGACTTCACCACGCAGGGTAATTTCCCCAGTCATCGCGACATCTGCACGCGCTGGAATGCCAGTGAGCACAGAAACAATTGCTGTCGTCAGACCAATGCCCGCACTTGGACCATCTTTAGGCGTTGCGCCTTCTGGCAAGTGGATATGAATGTCTTTTTTCTCGTAGAAGTCAGTCGGAACCCCCAAGCCCTCTGAACGGCTACGTACAACGCTCATAGCCGCGGTGACAGACTCTTGCATTACATCACCAAGCTTACCGGTGGTGATGGTCTTACCTTTACCAGGTAAAGTCACTGCTTCAATCGTCAGTAATTCACCACCAACAGAAGTCCAGGCCAAGCCGGTCACCTGCCCTACCTGATTTTCTTTAGCGGCCACACCAAAGTCATAGCGCTTGACGCCCAGGTATTGCTCAATGTTTTTGCTGGTGATATTGATCTTTTTAACCGTTTTGGTTTTACCTTTGGCCAGCAACTGCTCTTTAACGGCCTTACGGCAGATTTTGGCAATCTCTTGCTCAAGGCGACGCACTCCGGCTTCACGTGTGTAATAGCGCACAATATCGCGCAACACGCTTTCAGCCACGGCAATGTCCGTTGACTTGAGTGCGTGCGCCTTCAACTGCTTAGGCAACAGATAACGCTGCGCAATATTGATTTTTTCATCTTCAGTGTAACCAGACAAACGGATGATTTCCATACGATCCAGCAATGGCTCAGGAATATTCATGCTGTTTGCGGTTGCCACAAACATCACGTCGCTCAAGTCATAATCGACTTCAACATAGTGATCAGCAAACGTATGGTTTTGCTCCGGATCCAGCACCTCTAACAACGCAGAAGAAGGATCGCCGCGCATGTCCTGGCCCATCTTGTCGACTTCATCAAGCAAGAATAACGGGTTTTTAACGCCAACCTTAGTCATGCTCTGCAGCACTTTACCGGGCATAGAGCCAATATAGGTACGACGGTGGCCACGAATCTCGGCTTCGTCACGCACGCCACCCAGGGCCATGCGCACAAACTTGCGGTTCACCGCTTTGGCAATGCTTTGCCCCAGCGAAGTTTTACCTACCCCTGGCGGGCCTACCAGGCACAAGATTGGGGCCTTGAGTTTACCCACGCGTTGCTGAACAGCCAGATACTCGACAATACGCTCTTTAACTTTATCCAGGCCATAATGATCGGCATCCAGAATCGCTTCTGCGGCTTGCAGGTCTTTGCTGATTTTGGTTTTCTTTTTCCAAGGCAGATTGAGCAAGGTATCGATGTAGTTGCGCACCACGGAGGCTTCTGCCGACATTGGCGACATCAATTTGAGTTTTTTCAGCTCGGCAGTGACTTTGGCCAAGGCTTCTTTAGGCATGGCGGCATTTTTAATGCGCTGCTCCAGCTCTTCCATCTCGGCGTTTTCGTCCTGCTCGCCCAGTTCTTTCTGAATGGCTTTGACTTGCTCGTTGAGGTAGTACTCACGCTGGCTTTTCTCCATTTGGCGCTTCACGCGGCCACGGATGCGCTTCTCTACCTGCAAGATGTCGATTTCAGACTCCATCAGGAACAGCAGATGCTCCAAACGCTCAATGACACTGAGCATTTCCAGCACTTTTTGCTTTTCTTCCAACTTAAGGGTCAGATGCGCAGAAATGGTATCGGCCAGGCGGCCTGGCTCATTAATGGTGGCCAGTGAGGTCAGAATTTCTGGTGGAATCTTTTTGTTCAACTTCACGTATTGGTCAAACTGGGTCATCACAGTACGCATCAAGGCTTCAGCCTCTTTATCGTCCTGATCGATTTGCTCAACCTCTTCGCCCAACGCCATAAAGCAGTCATCGGTCTCTACAAAATCAGACACACGCACGCGATGCAAGCCTTCAACCAGCACTTTAACCGTACCATCAGGTAACTTCAGCATTTGCAATACGGTGGCCAGCGTGCCGATTTCATACAGGTCTTCTGCCACCGGATCGTCTTTGTTGGCAGATTTCTGGGCGACCAGCAAAATCTTTTTATCCCCTTCCGAGGCGCGCTCGAGTGCTTTGACCGATTTGGTACGGCCAACAAACAACGGAATCACCAGATGTGGGTAGACGACGACATCGCGTAATGGCAATAACGGGATTAAAGCGTTTTCTTCGGGTATCTCGGAGTCAAGCAAAGTGTGTTCTGTCATAGCGTCTTTCAAAAAGTGACAAAGGAGCCAGTCCTTTGCATTTAGATGGGAACATTCTTTGAGAATTCAAGAGAGCAGGCATCTAATGTTGTAGATGCTATCTTGCAATAGCCGGGCGGCTATTGCAAGGGGGATTTAGCTTGCGTTTTCGACGCGTTTTTGTGCATCCTGATAAATCAGGATAGGTTCGGAAGTGTGTTCAATCACGCCAGCATCAACAATGACTTTAGCCAGGCCTTTGAGTGATGGCAATTCGTACATCAGGTCCAGCAGCGCATGCTCCATAATAGAGCGCAAACCACGTGCACCGGTTTTACGTTCAAGCGCTTTTTTAGCGATTAACAGCAAGGCAGAATTTTCAAACTCCAGCTCTACGCCTTCCATCTTGAACAACTTCATATACTGTTTGGTCAAAGCGTTTTTCGGCTCAACCAGAATCGTCATCAACGCGGCTTCATCCAGAGAT
>CAYPZE010000029.1:0-16635 GCA_964415305.1 uncultured Methylotenera sp. | reverse complement strand
TCTGCTGCAGGCGTTTGCTCGGAGGGCAAATGGTGGTCAGTAATCAGCACCTGCAAACCGAGTGCTTTGGCGGTGGCAACGCCATCTATGCTGGCAATGCCGTTATCTACCGTCAAAATCACCTCTGGTTGCTGTTGCGCGGCCAGGGCCACAATTTCGGGGGTCAGGCCATAGCCATATTCAAAGCGATTGGGCACTAAAAAATCAACGACGGCCCCCATCATACGCAAACCACGCATGGCCACACTGGTAGCCGTGGCGCCGTCTGCATCATAATCGCCCACGATCAAAATACGTTTTTGCTGCGCGATTGCATCGGCCAGTTGTCCTGCCATCTCGGCCGCGCCGGTCAAAGCCTCCGGCTTCAGCAAATGCGGCATTTCCTGGCGCAGCCAGTCCTCGGCAGTCACCGCCCTGGCAGCCAGCAATCTCGCTAACAAAGGGGACAAGCCTTGTGCCTGCAAGGCCGCAAACGAGGCCTCGGAATAAACGCGTTGTTTGATTTTCATGGTGTATGAGTGGTTAATAACGCGCAAGCAGCGCTAGCCGCTTGCGGTCAGGGTTGTTTCAAGCTGTTGCAACATGGTTTCCAGGCGAGGCGCTTTACGCCAAAACTGCCAGCGCAACTGTTTTTTATAGTGCACCTCAATGCTACGCTCGGCAAATGGCAACACCAGTTTTAATGTGCTCTGGCGGCCTGCTTGTAAAGCGTTAGATAGCATGGGCCAATCCACGGTTTGCCATTGATCTGCCACCCATACGGCGTGCCGGGCGTCTTGATCTGCCATCAATGCCGCCATCGATGCTGACCGTATCGTGGGCAACGCAACCGCCTGCAGGGCCGCAACAATCTCGCCTTGCCCGGCAATCACAGGGGCAGACGCTTGCCAGGTCGGCATCTCGCCCACACTGGCAAACCACAAGCTATTCAGCGCAGTTGGCCAATCTGTCACTTCCGCGCCATGGGCTGCCTGATGCAACAGCATTTGTATTTCGTTCGTCCATTGCCTGATTACAGCAGCATCGGCGCCTTGCGGTTGCCATTGAAAGGCCTGCTGATACAAACAGTCTTGCGGCCACTTGCATTGCGCCTGCATATCACGCAAAGGCTGAACCCACCAAAAACGCTGGCTGCGATCAGCATGAATGACGAAATCATCAGCAAAATGTGTTTGCAAACGTGCTGTCAGGCTTGCATAAATGCTTGCTGCAAGAGGAATCACCGCCTGCAAACTAAACGTATCACGCCGCATGCCAAGATGCACCGGCAACAGACAAAATGCAGGGCGTGCACCTGGCCAAGCCTGCCGGGCAGACAATAGCGTCGCCACAGATAAATCAGGCTGCGCCTCGTCATGCACCCGCAACGCAAGCAACAAAGTTTTGAGGGGCGGCAACGGGCTGACCGTCCACTGTGCATTTAGCAACGCTGGACATTGCGCTACCAGTGACTGGACCATCTCAACAGGGTGGGCGTCGGCATCAGACAGATAATCTGTGATATAAATTTGCTGTATCATAAGAAAACAAATACACTAGTTTGATGATAAAAAAACTTAACAAGTTGCCGTATCTAAGCTTCAAGCCTGGAAAATTGTTACTGTTCTATAATCATTGCGACTTATACACGAAATTTAGGGGGATGTCATGAATCGAACTCAATGGCTATTCAGCCTGCTTCTGTATGCGCCTGCTGCTTTAATTTAAACAGATCCACTGGAATCCATGCACTTTTTCCAAAATTTAAGTATCCAGTCCAGATTATTGCTTTTAGTGATTGGACCTGTGTTCGCTTTATCCTGCATTCTGTTGTTATTTGACTTTAAAGAACAACTGCAACGCGAAGAAGACAAACTCAGCCAGCATGCCTTAACCACCGCAAAATTCTTGTCTGCGGTGATACACAACCAAACCGAACTCCATGGCCAGGACTATATCGAGCGCCTGCTCAAAGCCAGCCAACTGAATCGTGAACCTTATTTATCGCTGATTATCGCCGATGCAGATAATCACGCCATTGCCAACCTTGGCACCTCTTTCAATATTAGCGAAACACTCCCACAACAAGACACCATCGTTATGCAACAAAGCACGCATGACATCACGATGGTGAAAGTGCTTTCTACCGAACCCACCCATCACCTGCTGGGCTATGTGTTTGTCGCCATCGACAAAGCCTCGCTAATCGAAGACCATCGCCAGGCGTTTATCAAGAATGTCGGCTACATTACGCTGGCGCTGATTCTGTGCTCTATTTTAGTGAGCTGGGTGAGTCGCTCGATTAGCCAGCCAATTCGCGATATGACCTCTGCGCTTAAGCGCTTTGTGATCGGTAGCCAACAGGTCAGCCAGGGTAAAAATTCCTTACCAGAGATCAAATCGCTACAAAGCACCATTAATCAGATTTCCAGAGACATGCAGCATGTCGAAGCTGACATGCGTCACCGCATCCAAGATGCGCAAGCCCAGCTGCGTTACCAGGCGCGTCACGACGCCCTCACTGGACTGGTCAATCGCCAAGAGCTGGAAAGACGCCTGCAACAAGCGCTGCAAGATGTCAAACAACACCGTGCTAACCACGTGTTCTGCTACATGGATCTTGACCAGTTCCGCGTCATTAATGATACCTGCGGCCATTTGGCTGGCGACGAAATGTTGCGTCAGATCAGCATGATCTTAAGCCAGCGCATACGCGCTGAGGACACCTTTGCCCGCTTGGGTGGCGACGAGTTTGGCTTGTTACTCAGCTATTGCCAGGTTGAAAAAGCCATTGAAATTGCCGCACAACTGCGGCAAATGGTGGAAACCTTCCGCTTTATGCATGAGGGCCGATTGTTCCAAACCGGCATCAGTATCGGCATTGTCGAAATTACCACCACACTCAAAGACGTAGGTGAGATTACGCGCCATGCCGACGCTGCCTGCTATGTGGCGAAAGATAATGGCCGTAACCAGATTCACCTGTTTCACCCAGAAGATGACGTGTTACTCAAACGCCATGTTGAAATGGAATGGGTGTTGCGCATCAATGAAGCCATTGAGCACAACGAGTTTGTTCTCTACTGCCAGGGCATATTCCCGCTGCAACAAAAAGAATTACCGCCGTTCTACGAAATTTTGATCCGCAAACGCGACGAACACGGCGGCATCATTCCCCCGGCTGAGTTCCTGCCCTCCGCAGAACGCTACCACCTGATGACCAAAATTGATCGCTGGGTCATCCAGCACGCCTTTATGGCACTGCAACCGCTGTTTAAAATGCAGTCCAGCGTCAGCCCCTTTATTGTCAGCATCAACCTGTCTGGTATGTCTTTGGGTGACGCCCAACTGCTGCCCTATATTCAAAACTGTTTTGATACTTACGACATCTCGCCCAGCCATGTCTGTTTTGAAGTCACAGAAACCTCAGCCATCATCAACATCGACAACACCATCAAACTCATTACAGAGCTGCAAAAAATGGGTACCCGCTTTATGCTAGACGACTTTGGCAGCGGCATGTCTTCTTTCAGCTACCTCAAACACCTACCTGTCAACTTCCTCAAAATGGACGGCGCTTACGTTAAAGACATCACCAGCAACAAAGTAGACCTGGCGATGGCACAAGCCATTCAAAGCGTCGCGCAATCGATGGAGATCCAGACCATTGCCGAATACGTAGAAGATGAAGCCACACTAGACTGCCTGAAAGACATGGGCGTCGCTTTTGCGCAAGGCTTCTACTTAAACCGCCCCATGCCCCTTAGCGAAGCATTGGCACGCCATATCGGCACTATTAACAATCAACAACAAATTGCTGCGGCAATTGCCCCTGACATGACGATTTAAACCAACAATATGATGAGGGTCCAGCTTTTAAAGCAAACCCTGAATCACGTTGGTAACCCCTGAAATTGAGTGTTGACACACTCTTTTCCATGGCTTTTACGCATGAACCACATCAGTGACGGTGTTAAAATCTAATGATGCTCATCGTCGGTATATTTGTTTCTCTACTCGTCTACTACTTCGCTTTACAGTGGGGTAAACGCTTGCTTGAAAGTCATGACATTGAGCTACCAAGGTTTACCCGCTGGCTAGTGCTCAACACCTTTGCATTCATCATTTCAAACATTGTTGCCCTACCATTCCCTTCAATACCATATCCTTAGGACTGTGTTGAATGTGCTAGACACATAAATAGCTTAAAAACGTTGATTTAAGGCTATTTATGGACCGTATTGGACTGCTTTGGATTAGATTTTGGTCGGAACGGTGTGATTCGAACACACGACCCCTTGCACCCCATGCAAGTGCGCTACCAGGCTGCGCTACGCCCCGACGTTAGAATCGAACAGGAACCTGCTCGAAAAGAAGGCTGCATTATAAAACAAAACCGCATATTCGCTAAGCAGAATATGCGGTTTTATAAGCTTGGCAGACGCTTCAGGCTGGGGCTTTGAGCAGTTGAAGTACCTGCTGAATTTGCTCTCTAAGGGCGGCTACATCCACCACAGGCAGTTTAGCTACATCTGCGATCAAAGATTGAGTATTCGTGGCAACAGGGCTGGCAATTTCGTTGCTAGTCCGCAATTTATCCGCTTTTTCTTCTACGCCATCCAAGCGGTTGCGTGCACCACTGATGGTGAAGCCTTGCTCATAGAGCAGTTCGCGGATTTTACGGATCAACAGAACCTCATGATGCTGGTAGTATCGGCGGTTACCACGGCGTTTGACTGGTTTAAGCTGGGTGAACTCTTGCTCCCAGTAACGCAGAACGTGCGGCTTGACCCCGCACAACTCGCTCACCTCACCAATGGTGAAATAGCGTTTGGCAGGGATAGGCGGCAAGGCAACTTTTTGCGTTTCTACCATGTTTGGGAGTCAGATTAGGCTTGTGCTTGTAATGGTTGTTCTGCGTAGTGTTCTTCTACACGTAATTTTAATTTTTGACTGGCGTGAAAAGTCACTACACGGCGTGCAGAAATAGGGATTTCTTCGCCAGTTTTTGGGTTACGGCCAGGGCGCTCGGATTTTGTACGCAGTTCAAAGTTACCAAAACCGGATAGCTTAACGCTATCGCCCTGCTCCAGCGCGTTGCGAACTTCTTCAAAAAACGCTTCCACCATGTCCTTGGCTTCACGCTTATTCAGCCCGACTTGTTCAAACAACAAATCGGCCAAGTCAGCTTTTGTGAGTGTCATTAACGATCCCCTGAACCTTCTTATTATGCGAGATGCTTGTGTTGTATCAACTGTTATCCTTGGTGTTATCCGATGACTATCCCAATGATATTATCTGAGTGACGCAGCAAATTTGGATGACCAGTTGTTGAGGATTCGTGCCACGATCGTATCCACTTCCTCATCGACCATTGTCTTGCAAGTATCTTGCATAAGTACAAGAAATGCAAGGCTTTTTTTGTTTTCGGGCACACCTTTACCATGATAAACATCGAACAATTTCACCTGTTTTAGCTGAGAAATGTTCTCATTCATCACTGCATCAATCATCGCTTGAGCTGATACAGATTGCTCAACGACCATCGCTAAATCTCGACGAACCGGCAGGAATTTGCTGACCTCGCTATAGGCAGGCACCTGGGTGGCCAGTGCCGTATCAGCATCCAGCTCAAACAGGTAACAGGCACTGGTTAATCCATATTGCTGCTGCCATTGTGGATGCAACTTACCTAACCAACCAACCGCTTTGTCACCCAGGTAAATGCGGGCTGACTGGCCTGGATGCAAAGCAGGATGTTGCTCAACAGCAAAGCGCACCGGTTGCGCGAATAACGCCTCCACATGTGCTTTGGCATCGTAAAAATCAAAAGCGCGCGCCTCGGCAGCCCATTGTTCAGGCTGCACACTGCCGTAGACCAGGCCTGACAAAGTCAATGTTTCAACAAAGCCTTGCGCGCCCTTCTCATAACGGGCACCCAGTTCAAACAGCATGGCACGCGTTTGTTGGCGCTTGAGGTTGTAATCCAGCGCATCCAGCAACCCGCCCCACAAACCAGAACGCATCACGCTCAGGTTGCTGGCAATTGGGTTTTTCAGCGCAATTGGCTGGCTGTTGCCGTATAAATCACGCTCCCAGCTAGCATCGACAAAGCTGTAAGTCACGACCTCTTGATAACCATTGTTCACCATCACATCACGCAGCCAGTGTTTGCTGCGTGTGGCCTCTGGCGCGACCAGCATACCTTGCGAAGCGACTGGCGTGAGCGCCGGGATATGCTCGTAACCATGCAGGCGTGCAACCTCCTCAATCAGGTCTTCTTCGCGTGCAATATCAAAACGGAAGCTAGGTGCGCTCACATTAAACACACCGTTCGCCTCGGTATACACAAATCCCAATTGCGTCAGTAACTGGCCCACTTGTGCCAGGCTAACGTCTATGCCCAGGATGGACAGCAGATAAGCATGACGCAACGCAACTTGCTTGCGCACGGGCAGTTGTGCAGTCACGGCGGTCACCGCCCCCGCCTGACCACCACAAATCTCCAGCACCAATGCTGTCGCACGTTCCAGCGCATTCAAGGTGTTGCCAAAGTCCACACCGCGCTCAAAACGGTAAGAAGAATCTGTGCTCAAGCCCAAACGGCGCGCTTTGCCTGCCATGACATCTGGCGTAAAGAATGCACTTTCCAGGAAGATCGCTTGTGTAGCATCGGTGACAGAAGTAGGTTTGCCGCCCATCACCCCTGCCAAGGCAACCGGACCATTGCCATCGGCAATCACTAGGTCATCCGCCTTTAAAGTCACTTCTGTGTCATTGAGCAAAGCCAGCTTTTCACCAGCATTGGCAAAACGTACGGCTACATCACCTTGTAACAGCGCATGGTCAAACGCATGCATAGGCTGCCCCAGTTCAAGCAGCACATAATTGGTGATATCGACCAGGGCACTGATGCTACGGATGCCGCTACGCTCTAAACGGCGCACCATCCAATCAGGCGTTTTGGCCTGGGCATTCACGCCTGCAATCACACGACCATAATAAGCAGGGCAAGCCTCTGCGGCACTAAGAGTGACGGCTTTGGTCAGGTTGCTACCAATCGTCGCCGCTGCAATCTCAGGCGTCGTGATTGGTGCACCGGTCATCGCCACCACATCGCGGGCGATGCCTAGAATACTTAAACAATCGGCACGGTTAGGCGTTAGTTTTAAGGTATAGGTGCTGTCATTCAGGTCCAGGTATTCGCGAATATCCTGGCCGACCGGGGCATCTGCTGGCAATTCCAGAATGCCATTGGCTTCGGTCGCAATACCCAGCTCTTTGGCAGAACACAACATACCAAAAGACTCTACACCACGCACTTTGGCTTGTTTGATTTGAATCCCAGGCAGCTCAGCGCCTACCAGCGCACAGGGTATTTTGATCCCCACGCGCGCATTCGAAGCACCGCAGACAATCTGTAAAACCTCTTCGCCCACCTTCACTTTGCACACTTGCAAGCGGTCAGCATCCGGGTGTTTGGCTGCTTCCAGAATCTCGGCCACCACCACATGACTAAACGCAGGCGCGACTGGCGTTAACTCTTCCACTTCCAGACCGGCCATGGTCAATGCGTGACCAAGCTGCGCGGTATCCAGTGATGGATTCACCATGGAACGTAACCATTGTTCGGAGAACTGCATATGTGTCTAACCCTGTATAAATTCGGTATTTAAAGTGATCTGGCGATGGCGTTATTTAATAAATTGCTGCAAAAAGCGCAGGTCATTATTAAAGAAATGACGCAGGTCATTCACGCCGTAGCGCAACATGGCCAGACGTTCCACGCCCAGGCCAAAGGCAAAGCCACGGTATTTTTCGCTATCGATATTGACGTGCTTAAGCACCTCCGGGTGCACCATGCCACAACCGCCGATCTCCAGCCAGCCGCCGTTCCAGCTCATATCCATTTCGGCTGAAGGCTCAGTAAACGGGAAAAATGACGGACGGAAACGCACGGTCAAATCATCACGTTCGAAGAATTTCTGTAAAAAGTCCTGCACTACACCTTTAAGGTTGGCAAAGCTGATTTGCTCGTCTACCCACAAGCCTTCCACCTGGTGAAACATCGGCGAGTGCGTTGCATCGGAGTCGACCCTGTACACGCGACCTGGCGCAATAATCTTCAACGGTGGCGTATTGTTTTCCATGTAATGCACCTGCACGGGCGAGGTATGCGTACGCAATACGTGCTCCATGCTGTCATTACCGCTATCAATGTAAAAAGTGTCGTGCATGGCACGCGCCGGATGGTTATCCGGAATATTCAGCGCGGTGAAGTTATAAAAATCGGTTTCGATTTCAGGGCCGTCTGCCACGCTAAAACCAATGGAGTGAAAAAGCTCTTCTACGCGACGCAAAGTCAATGTCACCGGATGCAAGCCACCGGCGGATTGTGCACGCGCAGGCAAGGTCACATCAATGGTTTCGCTTGCCAACTGTTTGGCCTGTGCGGCGGCCAGAATACTGTCACGGCGGTCATTCAAGGCCTGCTCAACGGCTTGTTTAACCACATTAATCGCCGCGCCGGCTGCGGGACGCTCTTCAGCCGTCAATTTAGCCAGCCCTTTCAAGGCGTCGGTCAGTGCGCCGGATTTACCCAGGTATTTGGCCTTGGCATTTTCCAGTGCAGGAACATCATGACAAGCCGCAAAGTCTTGCGCAGCTTCTGCGATTAAGTGATTGAGATCAGCCATCGTGCGTATTCTTCAAGTTTTAAGTAACATTAAAATAAAAAAAGAGGCCGCAGCCTCTTTTTTTGGTAGGTCTGATTAGGCGCTTAAACCTGTTTTAGCCAATTCTACGAATTTAGCAAAAGCAGCTTTGTCAAACACGGCCAGATCAGCCAGTACTTTACGGTCAACTTCAACCGCAGATTTTTTCAGACCGTTCATGAAACGGCTGTATGTCAAACCAGCTTCACGGGCTGCCGCGTTGATACGGGCAATCCACAGTGCACGGAATTGACGTTTTTTCTGACGACGGTCACGGTATGCGTATTGACCGGCTTTCATTACCGCCTGTTTGGCAACACGGTAGACGTTCTTACGACGACCACGGTAACCTTTAGCAGCATTTAAAACTTTTTTGTGTTTAGCGCGTGCGATGACACCACGTTTTACTCTAGGCATGTCGGTCTCCTTATTGTGTTGGCATCATTGCGCGGACGCGTTTCACGTCAGTCGCAGAAATAATGGAAGTACCGCGCAGCTTACGCTTTTGCTTGGTGGTTTTTTTAGTCAGGATGTGGCGCAAGTGAGAGTGTGTACGCTTCACTTTACCGTTACCCAAGAACTTGAAGCGCTTTTTCGCGCTGCTCTTTGTCTTCATCTTTGGCATTTTTATCTCCTTAGAGGTTGAATAAAGAGTAACTAGGCAGCCAATTTAGCCGTATTACTCCAAAAAACTGTTTACTGCTTTAGTTATTCTGCGTCTGGTGCCGCTTTGTCAGCCTTTTTTGCTACCGGCACAACTTTTTTAGCCGGAGCCAGCACCATGACCATTTGGCGGCCTTCCATTTTAGGATATTGCTCGACCAACGCATGTTCTGTTAAATCTGCTTCCAGGCGCTTTAACAAAGCCAACCCAAATTCCTGGTGCGTAATTTCGCGGCCACGGAAGCGCAAGGTAATTTTTGCTTTATCGCCATCACCCAAAAAGCGAATGATGTTGCGTAATTTAATATTGTAATCGCCGTCATCGGTGCCAGGTCTGAATTTGACCTCTTTAATCTGCACCTGTTTTTGCTTCAGTTTTTGCTCGTGCATACGCTTGCTCTCAGCGTATTTGAATTTGCCGTAATCCATCAAACGACACACCGGCGGTGCGGCATTTGGTGCAATTTCAACAATATCAATGTCAGCTTCTTCCGCTTTGGCAAAAGCCTCTCTCAGAGTCATCACACCTAACGGTTCGCCATCCACACCAACCAAACGCACTTGTGGCGCAGTGATGTCGCCATTGATGCGTGTATCTTTATCTTGAGCTATAACAATCCCCTAACAATAAACAAAGCCGCACGAATACCCGAAATTAGACCCGGTTTTGGATGTCTTGCTGCAGGAGCGCAACAAACGCCTCTACTGACATCACACCCAGATCTTCACCTTTTCTGGTACGTACGGCCACATGACCATTTTGCATTTCTTTGTCGCCTACCACAATAAGGTATGGCAACTTCTGCAAGCTATGTTCGCGTATTTTATAGGTAATCTTCTCATTTCTCAAGTCAAAATCGCATCGAATGCCATTTTTCTTCAATTTTTCAACCACTTGGCGGACATAATCAGCCTGGTTATCTGAAATATTGAGTACCATGACTTGCACTGGCGACAACCAGACCGGCATCGCACCGGCAAAGTTTTCGATCAAAATCCCTAAAAAACGCTCCATCGAGCCAACAATGGCACGGTGCAGCATAATCGGGCGCTGACGTGTATTGTCTTCAGCCACATACTCTGCGCCCAGTCGCTCAGGGAGGTTGGGGTCGAGCTGGATCGTGCCGCACTGCCACATACGCCCCAGCGAGTCTTTGAGGGTAAACTCAATTTTCGGGCCGTAAAATGCACCTTCACCTGGCTGATATTCAAATTCCAGACCATTGGCTTTAATGGCATTGGCCAAGGCAGTTTCAGCCATATCCCAGGCCTCTTCAGTCCCCACGCGCTTTTCTGGGCGGGTAGACAATTTGACGATGACATCGTCAAAACCAAAGTCTTTGTAGACCTCGTACAACATTTTAATGAAGTCAGCGACCTCAGCCTCCACCTGTGATTCCATACAGAAAATATGGGCATCATCCTGGGTAAAACCGCGCACGCGCATCAGGCCATGCAAAGAACCAGACGGCTCGTTACGGTGACAGGAACCAAATTCCGCCAAACGTAATGGCAAGTCGCGATAGCTGTGCAGACTGCTATTAAAAATCTGGATATGGCCAGGGCAGTTCATCGGCTTGACTGCGTAATCGCGGCTTTCCGACTGGGTGACAAACATATTGTCACGATAGTTTTGCCAGTGGCCGGATTTTTCCCAGAGGGTTTTATCGAGTACCGTCGGTGTGCGCACTTCCTGATAATCGTATTCTTTAAATTTGGCACGCATGTACTGCTCGACCTCTTGCCAGATCACCCAGCCACGCGGATGCCAGAACACCATGCCAGGCGCATCTTCTTGCATGTGGTAAAAATCGAGTTGCTTGCCCAGCTTGCGGTGGTCGCGCTTTTCAGCCTCTTCCAGCATATGCAGATACGCTTCCAGCTCATCTTTATTGCGCCAGGCAGTGCCATACACTCGTTGCAGCATTTCGTTATTGCTGTCACCGCGCCAATAAGCACCCGCCAGTTTCATTAATTTAAAGGCTTTGAGTTTGCCAGTATTCGGCACGTGCGGGCCACGGCATAAGTCTGTGAAATTACCTTCAGAGTATAAAGACACATCTTCATTGCTAGGGATGCTGGCAATAATCTCGGCTTTGTAATGCTCGTTAATGCTCTTGAAGTAAGCCACTGCTTCATCGCGCGGCAACACTTTGCGCTCGACTTTTTCGTCTTTTTTTGCCAGCTCGACCATTTTCTTTTCAATGGCCGCCAGGTCGTCCGGCGTAAATGGGCGCTTGTAGCTAAAGTCGTAGTAAAAGCCATTATCGATGACAGGGCCGATGGTCACTTGCGCATCTGGGAAAAGCTCTTTCACCGCATACGCCAGCAAATGCGCGGTGGAGTGACGAATCACTTCCAGGCCTTCATCGTTCTTATCGGTAATGATGGCGAGGTCTACGTCCTGCTCAATCAGATGACTGGTATCGACCAGTTTAGCTTCCTGACCTGTATACGTGACCTTACCCGCCAGTGCGGCTTTCGCCAGACCAGCGCCAATATTCATCGCAACATCGGCCACGGTCACCGGCTGTTCAAAACTTCTGGATGACCCATCAGGCAAGCGGATTACAGGCATGACTCTCTCTCTATAAACATTAAACAACCAAATAAAACAAGCACATGGCGCCTGCTTTTGGTCAAACCTCGATTATCTCACAGCGCACGAAAATTCCGCAATCACAAACCGATGACATATCCTGCCGCCTCGGCGTCACCCCGATGCTTATGCGCAACTTAAAAAAGCAAAAAGCCACCAGAAATCCTGGTGGCTTTTTAAAACTTGGTAGTCGCGAATGGACTCGAACCATCGACCCCCACCATGTCAAGGTGGTGCTCTAACCAGCTGAGCTACGCGACTATTGCATTAACAGCATTGAGCTATCAATCAATAAGGTTGCGCATTCTATCCGAAAGCAATCGGTTAAGCAATGGCATCGCGCTTATAATATGCGCATGACAAGTACCGCCTGCCGCCCTGCCATGCTCACTGAGCGCATGCTAGAAAACATCATCGACACCCTGGCCGAACAGCAGTATTGCGTGATCGACCAGTGTTTACCCGCCAGTTTGACGCAAAGCCTGCGCACCTTTGCGCTTGAGCAGCAACAGCAAGGGCTCATGCATCAGGCGGGCACCAGCCAATCAGCCATCAGCAACCCCAAGTTGCGTGGCGACCAGATTGCCTGGCTAGAGGCCAATGACCCACATCCAGCCATTCAGAACTACCTCGCACTCATGGCTCAAGTGCAACAAACGGCCAATCGGCAACTGATGATGGGGCTGGATAGCTTTGAAACCCATTTTGCCATCTATCCGGCGGGCGCATCCGGTTATGCCACGCATATAGACCAGTTTCGCCAACACCGCGAGCAGACTGCGCCGGGCGCCAGAATGCTCACCTCAATTATTTATTTAAATGATGACTGGCCTGCGGCCGCGGGCGGTGCGTTGCGCTTATATCTGGATGAACATCATCAAGCGCCAGAAGCCGATGCCAGACACATTGATATATTACCGACCACAGGCAGACTGGTGTTGTTTTTATCCGCCAGATTCTGGCATGAAGTTTTGCCGACCAACCTGCCACGACTCAGTGTAACGGGTTGGTTTAAAAGCCGATAACTAAAAAATTTAAAGTTTGCATTCACTGTGCCGACTGCACTTGCGCAGTCAAACGGCTAAAAATATCCGCGCCCGCATAACCATCTTGTGGCAAGCCTTTGCTGGCTTGATAGCGACGAATCGCCGCTTGTGTTTTAGCGCCCGGAAAGCCATCCGGCGTGCCGCAATCAAAACCCTTCGCATTCAGCGACTCCTGCAGAGACCACATTTGCTGATAGCTGAGCGCAGGCGGCTCTGGCGGCATCATCAGCGTATAAGTCTCCTGGCGCAATTGCTGACTGAGTAAACTGACACTGAGGGCATAATTGATAGAGCGGTTCCACTGCATAATCACATCAAAATTGGGGAACACCATATACGCCGGACCATCATAGCCTTGCGGTAGCAAAATCGCGGCTTGCGGCAAATTCAACGCACTGTCAGGCACGCCCGCCACGCCTGCTTTCACCCACTCACTGACCGGCTTATTGAGTTGCCATTGCGCCTGGCTGTAATCAAACCCGACCGGCAACGCCACCTGGATACTGATCGGCTTGCCAGGTTGCCAGCCAGCTTGTGACAAATAATTGGCGGCTGAACTAAACACATCAGGGTAAGAGTTCCAGATATCGATTTTGCCGTCAGCGTCAGCATCCACACCATACTTTAACAAAGTCGAGGGCATAAACTGCATTTGTCCGGTGGCACCCGCCCACGAGCCCACGACTGGGCTGTCATAGCGCTGCTCGCGCTCAACCACACGCATCAGGTTCAACAATTCACGTTTAAAAAACTCGGCGCGCCGACCTTCGTAAGAGAGTGTCGCTAATGCTGAGGCCAGCGGGATATCGCCCATAAAACCACCAAAATTGGTTTCCAGCCCCCAAAAAGCCACCAACACCTCACGTGGCACCTGATACAACTCCTCAACCACGTAGAGCACGCCTTGGTAATCTTGTGCCATCTGCTTGCCTTTGGCCACCACACGCGGGTTGATGCGGCGGTTGACATAGGCTGAAAAGCTAGTGACGAACTCTGGCTGCTTGCGGTCTAGTTCAATTAAGCGCGGTAAAAAAGTCACCTGATTAAGCGTCGCATCCACCGCTTCAGGTGCCACATGCTGTGCCAGCGCCTCCTGGCGCATGGCAGCCACCCACAGCGGGAAGCCATCGGCGTCCTCTGCGCTACTCAAATGCTGTGAGAGAATGAGCCCTGCGACGATCAATCCACCGTATATTGATGGCCACTTGTGTTTTGGTTTTACGTTGGTCATAGGCATTAATTACTTCAGGCCGGATAAAATAGATGCATAGCCCGCCTGATAATCAGCAAATTGCGGCTTGAATCCTGTGTGTAGTAAAAATTGGTTGCGGATGCGTTTGCCAGATTGCGGCTGCAATGGCGGCGTTGGTGGCGCGGGTAATTGCTGCTGCGCCGCCAGCCACTGTAACACTTCATGCTGCATGACAGGGACGCCGTCGCTCAAAATACAATACTGCGGCAAGGCAATATCATTTATCACGTGCTGATACAAATGCACCACGGCTGCCGCCACATCCTGCTCATGCATGCGATTGGTCCAATGCACGTGCGTCGGCCAGCGCGCGCTATTCTGTAGCAAACGCAACAAATAAAGCCGCTGCGGGCCATAAATCCCCGATACGCGTAGGGCGGTATGTCCGCACGGCAACGTTGCCAACAACTGTTCAGCCTCCAGTAAAATACGTCCACCCTCGTCCGCCGGGAGGGCTGGGCTGTCATCGTCTATCCAACCGCCCTGGTCCTCACCATAGACACCCGTGCTGGAAATAAAAAAAGCGTGCTTCAATGCCGCCAAAGATACATTTGCCAGCACATGACGCAAGCCTTCCACATATGTCTGCTGATAGTTTTGCCCCTCAACAGGCGCCAGACAATACAGCAGAATTTCCGGCTGCAAAGTAGTGAGCACTGGCAGATTTTCTTCAGCCACCACATCCAGATAGAGCGCTTGCGCGCCCTCGGGCACCGGCAATTGAGAGCGGCGAACAATAGTCAGATCATGGCCTTCTGCCAAGGCAGCCTGAGCAATCAATGTTCCCAACCCGCCGCAACCGATTTGCAATACTCGCATCCTTAAACCACACTCTCCGTTTGCGGATGTCGACGCAAATAGCGCTCAGCCAACAACATGGCCGACATGGTTTTGCTGTCGGTAATGTCACCAGCTTCTATGGCTTGCATCACACGTTCAAACGGCCACACAAACACGTCCATCGCTTCGTCGATATCCCTGGCGTGCGCACCCAGTGACAAATCAGTGGCCAGATAAATATGAATCACCTCGTTGGAGTAGCCGATACAAGGGTGTTGCACGCCCAGTTTGACCCAACTTTGCGCCGTGTAACCAGTCTCCTCCAACAACTCGCGCTGGCCAGTGGTCAATACTGGCTCGCCGGGGTCAATTTTGCCTGCAGGCAACTCAATAAACACCTGCTTGAGCGGATAGCGGAACTGGCGCTCCAGCACCACTTCGCCTGCGGGCGTCAGCGCAACCACCACCACAGCGCCAGGATGGATGACATATTCGCGACCACTAATCACACCATTCGGTAAGCGCGCCTCGTCATAACGTACGGTGAGCATGTTGCCTTGTGCCATGATGGCGCTGGAGACGGTGGTTTCAATTAAATGCTGATCCTGATCGACTGCTTTTTCTTGTGTCATGCCTGATATCTACTGCTTAAACAGCGCCTTTAAATGTATTGCAATCGTTGACCTGGCCAGATTGCAACCCCTGCTTGAACCAATGGACACGCTGCTCGGAGCTGCCATGGGTAAAGCTGTCCGGCACCACATAGCCTTGCGCCTGTTTTTGCAGGGCATCATCACCTATCGCCGTGGCGGCGCGCAACGCCTCTTCAATATCACCGGTTTCCAGAATGCGGAATTGTTGGTCAGCATGATGTGCCCACACACCGGCATAACAATCGGCCTGCAACTCCAATCGCACTGAGTAAGCGTTAGACGCAGCCTCTGAGCGCGCCTGCTGCCTGGCTTGCTGAACTTTTTCCGAGGTGCCGAGCAGATTTTGCACATGATGCCCGACCTCGTGCGCAATCACATATGCCTGGGCAAAATCTCCGGGCGCTTTAAACCGCTCTTGCAGCTCCTGGTAAAAACTTAAATCGATATAGACTTTTTGATCCGCCGGGCAATAAAACGGCCCCATGGCTGCCTGCCCTTGCCCACAGGCGGTTTGCGTGGCACCGCTAAAAATCTCCAGATGTGGCGCCGTGTATTGCTGGCCTGCCGCTGAAAACGCGCTTTGCCACACTTGCTCGGTGCTCCACAGCACGCGAGACACAAACTTGACTTTGGGGTCATTGCTATCGGCGGGCACGGCTTGTGACTCGACCGCCGGTTGCACTTGCTGTGCAATATTGAGGACCACATTGGGGTCTACACCAAAATACATCGCCACCAAAGCAATGGCAATGGTGCCTATGCCGATGCTGCGACCACCGACCATGCCGCGGCCGCGACTGTCTTCGACATGCTGGCTTTCTTCCAAATCATCCAGGCGCACAAAAATCTCCAGACCAATACGATTGAAAAATGTTGATGGAATGTGATTACTTTAGCATGCAGCACTGATAAAATCACACCATGTTTACTGGGATTATTCAAACCGTCG
>CAYPZE010000028.1:0-16840 GCA_964415305.1 uncultured Methylotenera sp. | reverse complement strand
AAAAATCGTGATATTCTGCTCGCGCAATACGAAAAAACCGTGCAAACTGCGTTCCGCGAAGTGGCTGATGTGTTGGCACAACGTGAAGGCCTGCAATCACAACTCGATGCCCAGCAATCACTCACAGCTGCCGCCAATACGGCATTCCAACTGGCAGATGCCCGTTTTAAAAATGGTGTCGATAGCTACCTGGTTGTGCTGGATGCTCAACGTACCCACTATACGGCCGAGCAATCGCTGGTCACGCTGCAATTAAACGATGCGACCAGCCAATTGACCTTGTACAAGGTGATGGGCGGCGGTTGGCATTAACAGGCAGCGTCGGCGAATCGTCATTTTTAACTGGCAATATCCATTTATTGCCACTAATAACATCAACCTCTGCAACAATATAAAGACCGCCATCAAGCCGCGCACACTTCTTGCTTGGTGCCCAGTGATGAACACAGAAATTTCCCCCGCCCAAACCATTACTTTGGCCAAAATCAGACATATTGAGGAGCTCGAGCGACTCGATAGCTGTATTACATTTGTCGAAAAAATTGGCCAATTGATCCATTCGATACAAACCGAACGTGGTGCCAGCTGTTTATATATCGCGTCTAACGGCAACCGCTTTGCGCCAGAACGTGCTGAAATCATTACCCAAAATCAGGCCATGGAAGCCAGCTTCAGGGCTGCACTGCAACAGCACCTGGATAAAAATACACTGGCAGATGCCAAGCAGCTCACGCTCACGTCGTGGATATTGCTAGGCCTCGATCAGATGGTCTCTTTGCGCCATCAAATCACCTTGCAAAAAATCTCTTTTGCCGACTGCATTGAATCGTTTAACCGCTTGATTGGCAGCCTGATTGCATTGATTTTCGAAATTACAGATAGCTCGGTCAACAGCAAAATTGCCACCTGTCTGCTCACGCTGTACAACCTGATTCAGGGCAAGGAATTTGCCGGACAAGAGCGAGCCGTGGGCGCCTATATGTTTGGCTCTGGCAGCCTGCAACTGGCGCATCAGCACAAACTGTTTGAGCTCATCGCCCAACAAGATCGGCATTTTGAATTATTTTGCCAGTTTGGCAGTGAAGAGGTCGGTGGCGCGTGGGCAGCCTTGCAATCTACCCACTGGCATCAGCAACACCAGCAATATCGCGCCAAACTGAGTAACGCCAAAGACCAGCAGGTGCTCAGCCCAAGCAGCGCAGACATCTGGTTTGAGTTGTGCAGCCTGCGCTTGAGCGCGATGTGGCAGATTCAATGCCAGTTGGTTCAAACCATGCATGAGTTACTGGCCGGGCTGGCAAACAAAGCCAAGCAAGACTTTGCGCAAACACGGCAATATCTGGAGGCGATTCAGGCCACCCCTAACGCAGCGCTCAACAGCACCTTTTTCAACCTGGCCATCCCGGTCGAAAACGCCCTGAATTTTCAGGCGCATGATACCTCGCAGGTCTATCCCATGGCATCCATGATTACACTGTTACAACAGCAGTCGCGACAGATTGCCGAGATGGAAAGTGAATTATCCGATACCAAAAAAGCGCTGGCCGAACGCAAGCTGATCGAGCGTGCCAAAGGCTTGCTGATGAGCACGCGCGGGCTGAGTGAGATGGAAGCCTTCAAAGCCATGCGCAGCATCGCCATGGAGCAAAATCGCAAGATTATTGATGTGGCGGAGAACATCCTCGCGCATCACGCACACCCGGGCTAAGCGCCCGTCAAATTGGTGCATCCGCACACGTATGGTGCGGACACTCCCGTGCCAAAAAGGTTGCACCTACAGGCAAGCTATTAAAAAAATCAATATAGAACAATCACTTAAAAATAACCCCTTAGCTGGCACGGCAATTGCTAATTAGGCTTGAAGGCTCAACTAACGGTGGTTGAACCCTTCACGGCATACCAAGCAAAGCCAGCGTGCGGCGCGGCAGTAAAGCAAGTTTTAAGACTTGCGTAGTACAAGGACAAAGGCGTCCTGAGTGTAGACAAAAACAGTCTGCATTCAGGACGCCTTTTTGTTTTTTATTTTCCGATTGATTCAATGATTAAGGAGCAGCAATGAGCAGTTCTGACAACAACGTCACCCCAGCGTTACCGGCGATCACCACTGAAACTAGTGAACCAGTAAACCAGCAACGCCGCCACTTTTTCATGCACACGATGGCCGGTGCGTTTGGCGCGGCAGCCATGATGAATATGGTGCCATCTGCCATTCGCAGCCAGGCCTGGGCTGCCGGTTCAGATGCGCCTGAAATCACAGAAGTCAAAGTCGGCTTTATTCCGCTGACGGACTGTGCGCCAATTATCGTCGCCGCACAAATGGGCTTTGATAAAAAATACGGTATCAAAATTGTGCCATCCAAAGAAGCCTCGTGGGCAGGTGTCCGTGACAAATTGGCCAATGGAGAGTTACATGCGGCACACGTATTGTACGGCTTGATTTACGGCGTACAACTGGGTATCGGCGGCCAGCAAAAAGACATGAATATTTTGATGGCACTCAACAACAATGGCCAAGGCATCACACTGGCTAACCAGTTGAAAGAAAAAGGCGTCACCAGCGGCGCAACGCTCAAACGCCTGCTTGATAACGAGAACCGCGACTTTACCTTTGCGCAAACCTTCCCCACCGGCACGCACGCCATGTGGTTGTATTACTGGCTGGCTGGCTATGGCATCAACCCGATGCAAGATGTGAAAACCATTGTGGTGCCGCCACCACAAATGGTCGCCAACATGCGCATCGGCAATATGGACGGTTACTGCGTAGGCGAGCCGTGGAATGCACGTGCCATCTACGACAAAGTTGGCTTTACTGTGGCGACCACACAGGATATCTGGACCGATCACCCGGAAAAAGTATTGGGTACCACGGCTGAGTTTGCCGCTAAAAACCCAAATACGGCATTGGCATTGACCAAAGCAATTTTAGAGGCTTGCCGTTATATCGATGCCACCAAAAACCGCCCTGAAGTGGCGAAGCTGATTGCTGGCAAAGCCTATGTGAATGCGCCAGAGGAAGTGATTGAAGGCCGTTTCCTTGGTCATTACGACAATGGCATCGGTAAAAAATGGGAAGACCCTAACTACATGAAGTTCTTTAACGACGGCAAGGTCAACTTCCCTTACCTGTCTGATGGCATGTGGTTCCTGACCCAGCACAAACGTTGGGGCATGCTCAAGTCTGACCCTGACTACCTGGGCGTGGCAAAAAAAGTGAACCGTATCGATATTTATACCGAAGCGGCTAAATCGCTGGGCATTGCGGTGCCAGAGGCCATGCGTAGCAGCAAGCTGATGGACGGCGTGGTGTGGGATGGGAAAGACCCGAAAGCCTATGCCAACAGTTTCAAGGTGAAAGCCTAACTTTTAAGGAGAGTCACCATGAGTGTCGTCAGTTTTAGCAAAGAAAAAATCATGCGAACAAGCGAAGAGGCTGTGAAAGTAGCCCCTGCGCAACCGGTTGTTGCTGTGGTTACCCCTCTCTCAACCACAGCGACAGCAGCCGCCCCGCTTTTGCAGAAGCGGGGAGCATGGGCGGCAACGGCCAAACGCGCATTTGAATGGCTGTTGCCGCCTGTGACTGGCCTGCTGATATTTGCCGCCATCTGGGCCACGGTGTCTGCCCTGACGCAAGGCCTGCCCGGCCCGGTGAAAACCTGGCAATCGGCCGTCGAGCTGTTCAGCGACCCGTTTTACATCAACAACCCGAATGACATGGGCATCGGCTGGAATATCCTCAACTCACTCAAACGCGTGGCGACCGGCTTTGGCCTGGCGGCGATTGTCGGCATCCCGATGGGCTTTGTGATTGGCCGCTATACGTTTATGTCGCGTATGGCGGCACCGATTATCAGCCTGCTCAAACCAGTGTCACCACTGGCCTGGCTGCCAATTGGCCTGCTGGTGTTCAAAGCGGCTAACCCGGCTGCGATTTGGGTGATTTTTATTACCGCCGTCTGGCCGATGATTATCAATACCGCGGTTGGCGTCAGCAAAGTGCCGCAAGACTATATGAACGTGGCCAAAGTGCTCAATTTATCCGAGTGGAAAGTCGTCACCAAAATCCTGTTGCCTTATGTCATGCCTTACATGATGACCGGGGTGCGCCTGTCGATTGGTGCCGCCTGGCTGGTGATTGTGGCGGCAGAAATGCTGACTGGTGGCCTCGGCATCGGCTTCTGGGTATGGGATGAGTGGAACAACCTCAATGTAGAACACATCATCATAGCCATTTTCATTGTCGGCATTGTCGGCTTATTGCTCGAACAGTTGCTGGTGCTGGTCGCAAAACGCTATAGCTACGAATAACCGGAAACAGGAGACTTGATTATGACGACCCCTACGACCCAAGACCGTTATGTGCTGATTGAAAACGTCAATATGACGTTTCAGACCAAAAAAGGCAGTTTTCAGGCCCTCAAAGACATCAATCTGAATATCCGCGAAGGCGAATTTATTTCCATCATCGGCCACTCTGGCTGTGGCAAATCTACCGTGCTCAACCTGATTGCCGGTTTGCTGCAGCCGAGTGAAGGCTACCTGTTTTGTGCTGGTCGTGAAATCTCTAAACCCGGCCCTGAGCGCGCCGTGGTGTTTCAAAACCACTCACTGCTGCCATGGCTCACTTGTTTTGAAAACGTTTACCTGGCCGTAGAGCGCGTGTTTGGCGAAAAAGAAGGCGCATCACAACTGGCTGAGCGCACGCGTGCTGCGCTGGAATTGGTGGGTTTAAGCCATGCGATGGAAAAACGCCCGAACGAGATTTCTGGCGGCATGAAGCAACGCGTTGGCATTGCCCGCGCACTGGCCATGGAACCTAAAGTGCTGTTGCTGGATGAGCCGTTTGGCGCTCTAGATGCCCTGACGCGCGCCGGGTTGCAAGACGAACTGATGGGCATTATGGCGCGCTCTGGTTGCACCGCTGTCATGGTCACGCACGATGTGGATGAGGCCGTATTACTATCAGACCGCATTGTCATGATGACTAACGGCCCGGCAGCCACGATTGGTGAAATTCTGGAAGTGGATTTACCACGCCCGCGCAAACGGCTAGAGCTGGTAGAAGACCCGGCTTACACGCATCTGCGTAGCGAAGTATTGAAGTTTTTGTATGAGCGCCACGCCAAAAAGGCAGCATAAACATAAAAGTAGTGCTGACGGGCGGTCACCCGCCAGCACCGCATACCTCATCGAAGTATGGTTACCCCACATTGCATAAAGGAGCAACACATGAACGCTAACTCACACCCACGCTTACGTCAAGTTTCAGTCGCGATTTTACTGGCAGCGTTAAGCATGCAAGCCATGGCCGAGGAAGAAGCACTGCCTGAATATACCTTCATGGATGCCATTAAAACCGGCAAAAACATGACTAGTTTCAGGTTGCGTTACGAGAATGTAGACCAGGATGGTTTGCAGCCACCGACCATGCCAAATGGCACGGCCAACCCAACCGCCACGAAAGAACTGAAAGATGCCAACGCACTGACTTTGCGCAGCCTGATTGGCTGGCAAACTGCGCCCTACCACAACTTTAGCTTTGCGGCCCAAGTGATTAATGTATCCAAACTGGCAGACAACTTTAACGATAGTACCAACAGCACGCTGACGAATAGTGTTTCCAACCAGGCACGTAACATCGAATACGCCAAGGTGGTTGACCCTGACTACACCGGTCTTAACCAGTTATTTGTCGAGTGGACCGGCATTAAAAACACACGTGTACGTGCGGGTCGTCAGCAAGTCAACCTGGACAACGTGCGCTTTATTGGTGATATTGCATTCCGTCAGGTCATGCAAGTGTTTGATGGTGTGTCTATTTTCAACAAAACCATCCCCGACACTGAAATCTTTGTTGCCCACTTTGAGAGCCTGGAGCAAATCACGGCAAAACACCGCTCAGATGGCGCGCTGGATATTGTAAATGCCCGTTACCGTATTTCACCTACCGAGTTTCTGGTGGGTTATGCCTATCTGGATGGTTTCCAGGATTTAGGCATGGGCCGTGCATGGTTTGGCAATGGCACCACTGCCGCTGCCATTGCCGCCGGTAAAGGCGGTGCCGCCAACCAGAATGCCGATCAAGGCAACAAAATCATAGGTGCACGTCTGGATGGCACCCACCCATTCACCCCTAACTACCGTGCGCACTACACGGCTGAATATGCCAAACAGACAGATTACAGCAACGGTGACACCCGTATTGACGCGCACTACTACAAAGTCGGCGGTGGTTTTGGCATTGATAACTTCAACATGCGCATTGACCAGGAGTTGTTATCCAGCAACAACGGCAAGTATGCTTTCCAGACCCCACTGGGCACCAACCACCTGTTTCAGGGCTGGGTAGATAAATTTTTGGCCACACCGCTAGAAGGCATCAAAGACACCTTTGTGACCGCCACGTATCGTTATGGTGACTTGTTATTCTTTGCCGATTATCACCTGATTGATTCAGATGAAGATTTTCATACCGTAGGCGGCGGCAACCGCACCAATGGTTCACGTTATGGTAAGGAATGGAATGCCGCGGTGACCTGGAATGTCGATAAAAACTGGATGACCAAGCTGGAGTACGGCAAGTTTACGGAAGGTGACCGTTATGCATTGACTGCCAACGTCCCTGATAGCATCCCCGGTAACCGTGGCCGAGTGCGTGACACCGAAAAATTATGGTTAACCGCCATGTATACGTTTTAATCTGTTAAGGAATAAGCCATGACTTCAGCCGCAAAAGTCTATTTAGTCGGTGCCGGACCAGGCGACCCGGACCTCATCACGCTCAAGGCCATCAAGGCCTTGCAGCAAGCTGAGGTGGTGCTGGTCGATGACCTGGTGAACCCGGCCCTGCTCGCGCATTGCCCGCAGGCACGCATCGTGCCGGTCGGCAAGCGCGGCGGCTGCAAGTCTACCCCGCAGCACTTTATCAACCGCATGCTGGTGGCGCTGGCCGAGCAAGGGCAACAGGTGGTGCGCCTCAAGGGCGGCGATCCGTTTGTATTTGGCCGTGGTGGCGAAGAAATGCTGGCCTTGCGTACAGCGAATGTACCTTATGAGATTATTCCAGGCATGACCAGTGGCATCGCCGCCTGTGCCAGTATGGAGGTGCCTGTGACCCACAGAGGGTTGAACCATGGCGTCACTTTTGTCACCGGCCATACGCAGGATGGTGGTCCATTGCCCTGGCAAGCGCTGGTCGCATCGAATACCACGCTGGTGATTTATATGGGCTTGCAACACTTGCCTGAGATTTCGCGCGCGCTGATAGAGGCAGGGATGTCAGCAGACATGCCCTGTATGGTGGTCGAAAACGGGACACGTGACGATCAACGCTCAGTCATCTCCTCAATACAGGCCATGCCTTATGAAGCGCATAGCGCACAGATAAAAAGTCCGGCCATTATTGTCGTCGGCGAAGTGGTGACATTAGCCAAGCGCACTGAACAAGCGCCAGATTGGCAACACTCGCTGCAATCCTGGTTGAATCAGGCCCATGCAGCTTAAATTTACACGTGCTTTGATACGCATCCAACGTTCGGCGCGCGCATCACAACCTTTTAATATAGATTACCGGAGCAACAGATGAAAAAGAGTTTTTGGGAGGTAGGCCACAAGCCTACGCTATTTTCAGCGTTCTTTTATTTTGACCTGAGTTTTATGGTCTGGGTCATGCTCGGCCCACTCGCTGTGCAAATTGCCAGTGACCTGCAATTAAACCCGGCGCAAAAGGGCCTGATGGTTGCAACCCCAGTGCTGACTGGCGCCTTGTTACGCATTGTCATGGGCGTACTCGTCGATCAGCTTAAACCTAAAAAGGCGGGCCTGATTGGCCAGGTGATCGTGCTGGCAGCCTTGCTGACGGCGTGGTTGCACGGCATACAGACGTATCAGCAAGCCTTGTTACTCGGAGTGTTTTTAGGCTTTGCCGGTGCAGCATTTGCCGTGGCCTTGCCACTGGCCTCTCGCTGGTATCCGCCTGAACATCAAGGCACCGCCTTGGGTATTGCGGGTGCAGGCAACTCAGGGACCGCGCTGGCGGCCTTATTCGCCCCCGGCCTGGCCGTGGCGTTTGGCTGGAACAATGTATTTGGGCTGGCCCTGATCCCGCTGTTGCTGGCATTGATTGTCTATACTGCGCTGGCAAAAGATGCGCCAGATACCCCGGCGCCTAAATCGTTGTCGCAATATCTGTCCGTGCTCAAAGACAAAGACGCCTGGTGGTTTATGCTGTTTTACAGTGTGACGTTTGGTGGCTTTGTCGGCATGGCTTCTTCGCTGACCATTTACTTCCATGACCAGTATGGCCTGGACCCTGTGCATGCGGGTTATTTCACCGCCGCCTGTGTGTTTGCCGGTTCACTGGTGCGGCCATTTGGTGGTTTGCTGGCAGACCGTATCGGCGGCATCCGCACGCTGAGCGCGATGTATATTCTGGCTGCCGCCTTTCTGTTTATCCTGAGTTTGGGGATGGATAGCCAGGCAGCAGGTCTGGGCGTCGTCGTCTTGGCCATGGCTTCGCTTGGCATGGGCAATGGTGCTGTGTTTCAATTAGTGCCACAACGTTTTCGCAAAGAAATTGGCGTTATGACTGGGTTGGTCGGCATGGCAGGTGGCATCGGTGGTTTTTACCTGGCCTCCAGCCTGGGTTACTCCAAACAACTCACCGGCAGTTACCAGCTTGGCTTAACCATCTTTGCCGGGTTGGCCATCCTGGCTTTCATCGGCCTGGCGGGTGTTAAAAACCGTTGGCGGACCACTTGGGGTGCCGCCAGTGTCACGGCGGCCAAGGTATAACCACACTAACCATTGAAGTAAGATCACGCACAGATGAGCCTGGTATTTACAGTAGGTGAAAGCAGTTTGACCGGTCCGCGGCCACGTAATGAAGACTACGTGACTGCGGTGACACCGGCTGCCTCCCAGTTGGCCATCAAAGGCGCACTCATGCTTGTTGCCGATGGCGTCAGCGGCGGTGCTGGCGGCGCAGAAGCAGCTGAAATGACGGCAAGAACCGTCTCGGCTGACTACTACGCCACGCCTGACACCTGGACCATACAACATGCTTTGGACAAAGTGGTTCAGGCGGCCAATCAATGGGTGTTATCCCACGCACGCAAGCACAGCCAGATGGCGGGCATGGCGACCACTTTATCCATGCTGGTGTTACGCGGCCAGCGGTATGTACTGGCACATGTGGGGGATACGCGTATTTATCGTCTGCGCGAACAATGCCTGGAGCAGCTCACGACTGACCATGTCTGGGACAGGCCAGACATGCGCCATGTCCTCAAACGGGCCATAGGTCTGGACGACCAATTAACGGTGGATTATGCCGAAGGGCTACTGCAACCCGGCGATGTCTATGTGATTGTCAGCGATGGCGTATGGTCAGCATTGGGCAATGCCGAAATTCACAAAGCATTGATGCTCTACCGCACACCGCAAATGGTGGCCGAACACCTGACGCAGTTAGCGATAGACAAAGGTAGCCCCGATAATGCCTCTGCCGTGGTGGTGAGTATCGAAAGCATCGGCCAAGATCATCTGACCGATATGCTGGCAGACGCACACCACTTGCCGCTACCAGCCAAGCTGACGGTTGGCAGTCAAATCGATGGATTTACGGTCACCAAAATCATCCATGATTCCCGTGTCAGCATCCTGTATCAGGTCAAAAACACGGCCGGGCAATTATTTGTATTAAAAACCCTGCAACCTGCCCGTGCCGATGATACAGAAAGCTGTGAAGCCTTGTTGAATGAAGAGTGGCTGGCGAAGCGGGTGGTGTCGCAATGTGTGCCGCAAATCCTGCCACTCACCAGAGAGCAACGCACTTATCTTTACTACGTGATGACTTGGCATGAAGGCGCGACCTTGCAGCAACGGCTGGATGCCGGACACCACTTTACAATGAACGGTGTGGCCAATATCGGCCAGGACTTACTGCGCGGGCTCAGTATGTTGCACCGCCTCAATATCGTGCACCGCGATATCAAGCCCGCCAATATTCATATTGGCAGTGATAATCGCCTGCGTATCCTTGATCTTGGCGTGGCCCTCAACCCCACCCTGCCGATGCCTGAGCAAATGGAAAATCCGGGCACCCCCAGTTTTATGTCCCCCGAGTTATTTGATGGCAAGGTCGCTGACAGGCAAGCGGATATTTACGCAGCGGGCGTCACCATGTACCACTTGCTGACGCGTAAATATCCTTATGGCGAAGTAGAACCCTTCCAGTCACCACGCTTTGGCGAACCCATCCGGCCCAGCCGTTACCGGCCAGAAATTCCAGCCTGGCTGGAAAACATTATTCTGAAGGCGATTGCCAGAAAACCGGCCGACCGTTTTGAAACAGCAGAAGAAATGTTGCTGGCGCTTGAGCATGGCGAATTAAAGTCGATTGCGATTCCACGTACCCCGCTTATCGCACGCGCACGACTGGTGAAATGGCAATGGCTGGCGGTCTGCTCATTGCTGATCAATCTGCTGCTGGTGTATTTGCTGTTTATCTCCTAGTCAGCCAAGATGGGTGACGAGTTCACTACTGGCGAAACCTGAAACCTTCTGCAAAGATCAATTCTGGTGCAATCCCTTTAATTTGCATCATTAGCGTGCATATTCAAATCACAGATGCATGGGCTTATGACCCAGAACGATACAACATTTTGCCTGTTACACACATTTAAAAACCATACAAAACAGGTACTTACAATGCATATCGTCTCTCTGATGCTCAGATTGGCATATCAATTGCTTTTCAAGCACTAAATCGTCTTCATTGAAGATGAGTATTTTTTAAAAAGGGATGCTGTTAGTCGGTCATCCCTGAATGGACAACGGCGTCCATAGCTTATCCGCAGCGTTGCATCAGGCATCCGCGGCATTGGCTATGGACGCCTTTTTTCGTTTTAAGGCCTGGCAAACACTTAGGTAAATCGCAAGACATGTTTATGGCAACACAACGACCACGCACATGCTTGCCCATGATAGGAAACACATGATGAATCAACTTACCCGCATCGTCATCGTCGGCAACGGCATGGTAGGACATTATTTTATGCAGGAACTGGTCAAGCGCCATCCCGATCTGCACGCGGCGCAGCTGCAAGTCACGGTATTGGGTGAAGAGCCACGGCCTGCCTATGACCGCGTGCACCTTTCCAGCTTTTTCTCTGGCAGCACCGCTGAGGATTTATCTTTAGTCGAACCCGGCTTTTATGACCGCCCGGGGCTGGAATTACGTCTGAATGCGCGCGTCAGCCAGATTGACCGCCACCAGCATACCGTCACCCTGACAGACAACACCGTCCTGCCTTACGACAAACTGGTGCTGGCCACCGGCTCTTTCCCATTCGTGCCGTCTGTGGCTGGCCGTGACCGCGACAACTGCTTTGTCTATCGCACCATTGAAGACCTGGAAGCGATGACCGCCGCAGGCAAAACCGCGAAGAGCGGTGTTGTCGTCGGCGGTGGCCTGCTCGGCCTGGAATGTGCCAAAGCCTTGAAAGACATGGGTCTGGATACCCACGTGGTGGAATTCGCGCCGCGTCTGATGGCAGTACAAGTGGATGAAGCTGGCGGCAAAGTATTGCGCAGCAAAATTGAGGAGCTAGGTGTGCACGTGCACACCAGCCGCAACACCACCGCGATTGTGGACGGTGCAACGGCACGTCACCGCATGGTGTTTTTTGATGACACCTGGCTGGAAACCGACATGATCGTGTTCTCTGCCGGCATCCGCCCACGTGATGAACTGGCACGCGAATCTGGTCTGGCCATCGGCGCCCGAGGCGGCATTGCCATTGATGATTTTTCGCGCTCCAGCGACCACGATATTTACGCCATCGGCGAATGTGCCAGCTGGCATGACGAAATGTACGGGCTGGTCGCGCCTGGTTATGACATGGCGCGTACCGCTTGTGCACACTTGTCGGGTGAAACCACCGCCACCTTTCAGGGGGCGGACATGAGCACCAAACTCAAACTGATGGGGGTCGATGTGGCGAGCGTGGGTGATGCGCATGGCAAAACCCCTGGTTGCCGCAGCTACCAATACACCGATGAAGTACGCAATATCTACAAAAAAATCGTTGTCAGCGAAGATGGCAAAAAGCTGCTGGGCGCGGTGCTGATTGGCAATGCAGATGAATATGGCACGCTGCAACAGATGACCGTCAATGAGATGGCGTTGCCGGAAAACCCTGAGTTCCTGATTCTGCCAGCCAGCGATGGCAAAGAAAAACCCGGCCTGGGCGTGGATGCGCTGCCGGACACCGCTGTGCTGTGTTCTTGTAACAATGTCAGCAAAGGCGCGATTGGTGAAGCGGTGGCGGCGGGCAATTGCAGCATCGGCGCCATCAAGTCCTGCACCAAAGCGGGGACGGCCTGTGGCGGCTGCGTGCCACTGGTGACGCAAGTGATGAAAGCGCAGATGGTGAAACTGGGCATGACCGTCAACAACCACCTGTGCGAACACTTCCCTTATTCACGCCAGGAGCTTTACCACCTGGTGCGCGTAGAGCAGATCAGGACCTTTGACGACCTGTTGCACAAGCACGGCAAAGGCCTGGGCTGCGATATCTGCAAACCGACCGCGGCCAGTATCCTCGCCTCTTGCTGGAACGACTTTATCCTCAAAAAAGACCTGGCTTCGCTGCAAGACTCTAACGACTACTTTTTGGGCAATATCCAAAAAGATGGCAGCTACTCGGTCGTGCCGCGTATGCCAGGAGGTGAAGTCACGCCAGATGGCCTGATCGCCATCGGCCAGATTGCCAAAAAATACAAGTTATATACCAAAGTCACCGGCGGCGCCCGTGTCGATATGTTCGGTGCCCGCGTTGAACAATTACCGAATATTTGGGAAGAACTTATCGCTGCCGGGTTTGAATCTGGCCATGCTTATGGCAAATCACTGCGCACCGTCAAAAGCTGCGTTGGCTCGACCTGGTGCCGTTATGGCGTCGACGACAGTGTCGGCCTCGCTGTGCAGTTGGAGAACCGTTACAAAGGCCTGCGTGCCCCGCACAAAATCAAGTTTGGTGTGTCTGGTTGTACGCGTGAATGTGCCGAGGCCCAAGGCAAGGACGTTGGTTTAATCGCCACCGAAAACGGCTGGAACCTGTATGTATGCGGTAACGGCGGCATGAAACCACGCCACGCCGAGCTCATCGCCAGCGACCTCACCAAAGAAGAAGCGATCCGCATGATAGACCGCTTCTTGATGTTCTATATCCGCACCGCCGACCGCCTGCAACGCACCAGCACCTGGCGCGACAATATGGAAGGTGGCCTCGACTACCTGCGCGACGTGGTGATTCATGACTCGCTGGGCCTTGGCGCCGAGTTGGAAGCACAGATGCAACATGTGGTCGACCACTACCAGGATGAATGGAAAACTGCCGTCAACGATCCTGAAGTGCGTAAACGCTTCCGTAGCTTTGTGAACAGCAAAGCAGAAGACAGCAATATCGTCTTTGTGAACGAACGCGAACAGATACGCCCGGCCACGGTAGAGGAAAAGAAACAAGCGAAGGTTATCCCTATCCTCGCCACTACAGAGTAATCAACGGAGTCAGTCATGAGTCAAGGTCAACAAGCCGTCGCATTGGATGCGGCGATGAATCAAAGCACAAGCCAGATTGGCGTCTGGCACACGGTGTGTGCCCTCGAAGACATCTGGCCGAATATGGGCGTCTGCGCCCTGGTTGAAGGTCGTCAGATTGCGATTTTCCGCCTGCAGGACAACCAGCTCTACGCCATAGATAACTATGATCCGCACAGCGACGCCAACGTGCTGTCGCGTGGCATCGTCGGTGACTTAAGTGGCGAACGGGTGGTCGCCTCGCCTATCTACAAACATCACTACCAGTTGCGCACGGGGGTTTGTGTAGAGGATGCCAGCATCAGTCTCAAGACTTACCCGGTAGAACTTCGCGAAGATACCGTGTGGGTGCAGGTTTAGTCAGGGATAACACAGTATTATGGTGACACAGGTTAAATCAGTCTGCCCTTATTGCGGTGTCGGTTGCGGCATTGTGATGGAAGTAGAACACCAGAAGGTGATCAAGGTGTATGGCGACAAGCAGCACCCGACCAACTTTGGCCGCTTGTGTACCAAAGGCAACACCTGTATCCAGGCCATCGCCGACTCCGGACGTTTGGAATACGCCTATGTGCGCCCAGCGCGCGGACAAGAGTCGGTGCAAACCGGCATAGACGCCGCCATTCAAGAAACCGCCCGCCGCCTGCGCGCAATTTTGGACCAACATGGCCCGGATGCGATTGCGCTGTATGTCTCTGGCCAGATGTCGATTGAATCACAATACCTGGCCAATAAACTGGTCAAGGGCTATCTCGGCAGCAACAATATTGAATCTAACTCGCGCCTGTGTATGGCCAGCGCAGGCAGTGGCTACAAACTATCCCTCGGTGCCGACGGCCCGCCAGGCTCCTACCAAGACTTTGATCAGACCGACCTGTTCTTTGTCAGTGGCGCCAATATGGCCGATTGTCATCCGATTTTATTCCTGCGCATGATGGACAGAGTCAAGGCCGGGGCCAAGTTGATTGTCGTCGACCCACGCCGCAATACCACGGCGGATAAAGCTAACCTGTTTATGCAGATCAAACCGGGCACAGACTTGGCCTTGCTGAATGGTCTGTTGCACCTGCTGGTGAAAAATGGCCACACCGATGCTGCCTTTATTGCCGAATTTACTGAAGGCTGGGAGGTCATGCCAGACTTTCTGGAGGAATATTCACCAGCAAAAGTCGCGGAGATCACCGGCATCGATGAACACGCACTCCGCCAGGCCGCAGAATGGATAGGCACCAGCAAAAACTGGATCAGTTGCTGGACCATGGGCCTCAACCAAAGCACACATGGCACCTGGAACACCAATGCGATTTGCAACCTGCATCTGGCCACCGGCGCCATCTGCCGCTCAGGTAGCGGCCCGTTTTCACTGACCGGGCAACCCAATGCCATGGGCGGCCGTGAAATGGGCTATATGGGCCCTGGCTTGCCAGGCCAGCGCTCCGTGCTGGTCGAACAGGACCGCCAGTTTATTGAGCAATTATGGCAGGTGCCAGAAGGCACCCTGCATACGCGCCTGGGTGGCGGCACCGTGGCCATGTTTGAGCAGATGATGGCAGGCAAGATCAAAGCGTGCTGGGTGATTTGCACCAACCCGGTCGCCAGCATGGCAAACCGTAAAAATGTGATTGCAGGGTTAGAAAAAGCCGAACTGGTCATTGCACAGGATGCGTTCTTGGATACCGAAACCAATCGCTATGCCGACATTTTGCTTCCGGGCGCGCTCTGGGCCGAGGCAGAAGGCGTGATGATTAACTCAGAACGCAATATGACCCTGATGCAGCATGCGGTGAACCCGCCCGGCGAGGCGATGGCAGACTGGCAGATCATTGCAAAAGTCGCTTGCGAGATGGGCTTTAGCGAAGGCTTCAGCTACGCCTCTGCCGCCGAAGTGTTTGACGAAATCACGCGCGCCTCTAACCTGAACACTGGCTACGATATTCGCGGCGTGAGCCACGACAAGTTACGCCAACAATCGCTGCAATGGCCATATGCGCCAGACAGCGCAGAAGATCGGCATCCGATTCGCTACCTGAATGATGGCATCAGCCAAAAGTTGACCGTACGTGAAGATGGCAGCCAACCGCGTATTGCCTTTGCCACGGCCAGCGGTAAAGCCGTCTTTTTTGCCCGCCCGCATATGGACCCGGCCGAACTACCAGATACCGACTATCCGTTTGTGCTCAACACCGGCCGCCTGCAACACCAATGGCACACCCTGACCAAAACCGGCAAGATCGCGACGCTGAATAAGCTCAACCCCGGGCCGTTTGTAGAGCTGCATCCTGAAGACGCTGCGACGCTTGGCATTCAAGACAAAGACCAGGTTGAGATTCGCTCGCGGCGTGGCCGCGCCGTCTTACCGGCGGTGGTGACTGAGCGTGTACGCGTCGGTAACTGCTTTGCCCCTTTTCACTGGAACGATGTGTTTGGCGATGACCTCGCCATCAATGCTGTCACCAGCGATGCGGTCGACCCCATCTCGCAGCAACCAGAATTAAAGGTCTGCGCCGTTGCCATGACGCGTGTTGACACCGACATCACGCATCCCCGCATCGCACAGACACTGGCACGCGTTGCCCACAGCGAAGCAAGCCCACAGCAGGAACACCCTATGAAAGAGATTGATGCACTGGCAAGATTATTAGGCCTGGAAAGCGCGCCTGAGATTATTCTCGATGCACAGGAACAACTGTATTTGCAGGGCTTTATTAGCAGCTTGCGCACAGAGGAGTCGCGCAACATCGGTGGTGTGCCCGTGCTACCCGACAATGCGCCACTGGCACCTGCCAAACAGCTGCTGGTGAATGGCATGCTGGCAGGCTTGTTTGCACGTAGCCGCTTGCCACAAGGTGATCACTTGCCTATCGGTTTTCCTGATTTTTCAGCAGCCGCATCAGTTGCCACGACGGTGGCGATATTTTGGGCTTCGCAAACCGGCCATGCCGAGGGCTTTGCCGAACACTGCGCAGCGCGACTCAAATCTCATGGCCTGCATGCTTCCGTGATGTCTATGGATCGTGTGACCCTAGCAGACCTGGAGAAATACACACAAATATTGTTGCTCGCCAGCACTTTTGGTGACGGTGACCCGCCTGATAATGGCAGCCAGTTCTGGAGCACTCTGCAAGCGGAACATGCGCCACGACTGGACCATACCCGGTTTGCCGTGCTTGCCTTTGGCGACTCTAATTATGACCAGTTCTGCGGCTTTGGCCGCAAACTGGATGCGCGCCTGGAAGC
>CAYPZE010000027.1:17323-18062 GCA_964415305.1 uncultured Methylotenera sp. | reverse complement strand
CTTATCCTGCACCACAAAAAAATAAAACTTCTGTTGCCGGTCGGGGCTGCTTTCCCCCAGACGCGTGCCCAGTGCTTGCAGATAATCTGTCACCTCGGCGTCATCCAGTACATCTTCACTGGTGGCGACCTGTTTGAGAATCTGGTGCGCAATTTTCTCTTCATCACGCAGTGACAACACCGTTTGTGATGCATCGCCCAACTCTGGCAATTGGTTGGAAGAGTCCGACGGCAAGCTCAGGTCAAGGTCATCCGGCTCATAAGGCTTGCCTGAAAACACGCCGGTCGAATAATTGGCCAGCAAAGTCGCCGCCGGCACCAACAACAGGCCGCACAACAGCAAGCCACGCAGTACGTGGCGGCCAGCCTGTTGATAAGCATCTTTGATCTGTTTTAAAGCCATGAATCCCAGCGTTTGAAATGGCAGGCCACAATCACAGGCCTGTGCCAACTACCCAAACTTGTTATGATAACGACTTCATCGCTTGAGTTCACCCTTTTTAATCCTAGCCGACCCATGACCAAACCAACTTCAGGACTCACCCATTTCAACGCCCAAGGCCACGCCCACATGGTCGATATCGGCGATAAAGCCCATACCAAGCGTGTCGCCATTGCCGAAGGCCACATCGTGATGCAAGCGACCACGCTGCAAACCATTCTGCAAGGCAACGCCAAAAAAGGTGACGTGCTCGGCATCGCCCGCATCGCCGCTATCCAGGCCAGCAAAAAAACCAGCG
>CAYPZE010000027.1:0-17313 GCA_964415305.1 uncultured Methylotenera sp. | reverse complement strand
GACCTCATTCCGCTGTGCCACCCGCTCAGCCTAAGCCGGGTCGATGTCAGTTTTATGGCAGATGAAACACAACACAGCATCACTTGCCGCGTGCAATGCGAAACGACAGGCCAGACTGGCGTTGAAATGGAAGCGCTCACTGCGGTGCAGGTCGGTTTGCTGACGATTTATGATATGTGCAAGGCGATTGATAGAGGCATGACCATTCAAGATGTTCGGGTGCTGGAGAAGCATGGGGGGAAGAGTGGGGATTGGGTGGCTGACTAAACCACACAACGTTGTCTAATACAAAGTGATCGCTCTTTAAACAGCGTTTTTCTTATGAAGCATTCTTTTTCGCCTCTCGGCGAGTCACTTTCTGGTGCTTGCCCCCCAGAAAGTAACCAAAGAGGACGACACCCAGCCATCACGGCCTTCAGCTCCCTTGCGTTGCTCAACAAAGTGGGCGTCCATCGAAACTCGCCCTGACAAGCCACACAAAACGTGGCTTGTTGCGGAGCTCAAACAGCCGATGGCCGACTACCCCCACTTCGTCTCCGCTACTCAGCGTGATGGAATGGGATTTATCTCGCCAAACTCACATTGGCGAAGTTTGGACGGTTCAAAAAAAATTCTTTTCTTTCAACCGTCGACGGTTGCAGTCGCATGGTGTTCGGGGTCCCCATCTGCCGCGCCGAGCAACGCAGGATTGGCGGGAGTAGTCGGCCATCGGCTGTCCGAATCCCGCAGCAGCTCACGCTTTGTGTGAGCTGCCAGGTTGAGTTTCGATGGACGCCCGGCAAGCCAAGTAGCGCAGGAAACAAGCGGAAGCTGGGGTGCACTTTCTTTTGGTTACTTATTCTTTGGGCAAGCAAAGAAAAGTAACTCGCCTAAAGGGCGAAACGCAACCTAACAAACAACCACAAAACCCGCGTGGGCATAAATGCCCACCCTACAACGAATAACCTAAAGAACAACTTTTTACGGCTATCTCACCTTGCCTGGATTCCAGGCCTACGCCGGAATGACGCAGAGTGAATGATATGCCTGAGAAGTAAAAAGAATGACCTTCCCAGCTTAATCCAGCAACGCCGCAATCCGTCGCGCGCACTCCGGCGCCATGGTCACGCCATAGCGAAAATGCCCGGTATTCAGGTACAAATTCTCGATCTGCGGATGCCGCCCTATGGTCGGGATATTATGCGGTGTGCCTGGACGCAAACCACTCCAGTGTTTGATGATTGGCTGCCCTCGCAAAGCAGGCAATATCGCTTCTGCCTTTTGCAGCATTTCCTGCCGCATGCTATCGGTCACGCCGGTATCAAAGCCTACATCTTCCAGGCTGCTCCCGGCCAACAGATGCCCATCACGCCGTTGCAGCATATAAAAGCCATCCCGATACACAATTTGCGGCAGCAGGCCAGGCGCCATGTGGTACAGCAGCATTTGCCCGCGCATGGGTTTGATATCCAGGCTGGCGGTCGTTTGCTTGAGTAATTCAAAACTCCAGGCACCAGAGGTAACAACAAAGGCATCGGCAGATAATGTCTCACCAGCCGTGGTTTGCCAGTGTTTTATAGGTGCGCGGCTTTCTTGCAGCGGCATGAGCTGGGTCTGCTCACGCAAAGTGACGCTGTGCTTAATCAACCAGGCTTTGAGCGATTGTAATAACCGCGGATTACGGATTTGCACGACTTCTGGAATCAACAGATTGTCGTCTTGCAACACGTATTCAAGGCCGAAACGTGCGCACCAAGTGATGGCTTGTTGCAGATCAAACGGTGGTTGAATCAGCATGCCATTGCGGGTGCATTCCGGGTCTATGCCGGTTTCAGAAAACAATTCGGCACTCACGGCTGGATAGGCACGCGCACCCGCGAGCGCCAATTCATTGACCACATCCTGGTAAAACCACGGTAACAGGGGGAACGCGATGCCCGCCCCGGCCCATGAGGATTCGCCTGAGGTTTGCGCAGCAATGATATTACGCTCGACCAACGTGACCGCATGGCCTTGCTTGCGCAATTGCATGGCAGTCAGGCATCCGACAATACCGCCACCGACTATCACCACTGAACTGTTAGCCATAAGATTTTTTCTGAAATAACATGAATGTCCTGGCGGAGCGCAGTACGCACTGGCAGGACACGAGGCGTGTATTGTCTTACGGTTTGCGTCCGGAAATCAAATAGACTTCCATCGCGATCAAGGCAGCATTACTGCCCAGCAGGACTAGGATATCGCCCTCGTTGAGCGTGATGTCATCGCGTGGGGCGATCGGCTCAGGCATATTCGGCCGACGCAATTGCTTGACCTCGACAGCAAAATCACCGAACGGGATATGATCCAGTCGCAGGCCGTGTGCATAAAAGTTTTTGTACACTTCAACCGAGTGCAACTGTGGTAACGAGGCTGTGGCGGTATCGGCGTCACTGACACCACGGAAGTAGCCTTTGAACATTTTGTAGCGTTCTTCGCGGAACAGACGAATGCGTTTGACGACACGGTTAAGGGGGACACCTAAGGTCACCAGTGCATGCGAAGCCAACATCAGACTGCCTTCGAGAATTTCCGGCACGACTTCTGCTGCACCCGCGTCCCTGAGCGCGTCCATTTCACTGTCATCATGCGTACGCACAATCACTGGCAGGCTGGGCTGCCGCTCCTGAATCACATGCAACACTTTCATGGTGCCTCGTGTTTCTGCATAGCTGATGATGACTGCCTTCGCTCTGGCCAGGCCAGCGGCTTCCAGCACTGAGCGCCGTCCGGCATCGCCGTAAATCACATTCTCACCCGCAGAGGCGGCCTCTTGCACGCGGCTGGCATCCATATCCAGCGCGACATACGGAATATTTTCTTCACGCAAAAAACGCCCCAGGTACTGGCCGCTACGGCCATAGCCGCAAATAATCACATGGTCGCGTAAATCCTGGCTATGTTCCTGAATGGTATCCACCACTTTGATGCTGTTGCGGCTATAACTTTTAACCAGTGCCCGCGCAATCCGCCCGTTTTTTTGAATGATAAACGGTGCGACCAGCATAGACAGCACGGCCACAGACAACACCAGTTGCAAGGAATCGCCATCAATCAAATTGGTTTGCAGGCCCAGCGCCAGCACCACAAAGCTAAACTCGCCTGCCTGACCCAGAATAATCCCGGTGCGCACACCGACGCCCATTTCAAAGCCGTAGAACTTGGTTAACAGTGCAATGAGGCCGATCTTGAACACCAGGAACAAAATCAGCAGCAAAATAATCAGGCCGATATGCTCAACCAGCACAGAGACGTTCAGCAACATACCAACACTGATAAAGAACAGCCCCAGCAAAATATCGCGGAATGGCGCAATGTCTGACTCTACCTGGTAGCGGTATTTGGTTTCTGAAATCAGCATGCCGGCGACAAACGCCCCCAGGGCATACGATAAACCAACAAAATTCGTCGCTGCGGCCATCAGCAAGGTCACCATCAGTACATTGAGCACAAACAGCTCACGCGAGCGTTGTTTGGCCACCAGTTCGAACCAGAAATTGAGGATGTTTTTGCCGAACTTGAACAGCAAAAACAGCAGGATGGAAGACTTGAACAAGGTCAGGCCCAGCACATCCAGCCAGTTGTCGCTGTGAGAGCCCAGTGTCTGGATCAGCACCAGAATCGGGATCACTGCCAGGTCTTGAAATAACAACACGCCGATACTCAAGCGGCCGTGCCTGGAGTTTAAATCGACCCGTTCCATGAGGATTTTGGACACAATCGCGGTTGACGACATGGTGATCGCCGCACCGATAATGAAGGCAGAAGTGAGACTAAGCCCAGCCAACTTACCGAGGACCAGGCTGGCCAGCAAGGTCAATACCACCTGGCCACCACCCAGCCCAAACAGAGTTTTACGCATGGCATAGAGCTTGGGCAAACTGAACTCCAGGCCGATGCTAAACATCAGGAATACGATACCGAATTCGGCCACCTGACGACCACTCTCTTCGTCCTCGAGCAAACCCAGTGCGTGCGGGCCAAGCACGATGCCGATCATGAAGTATGCCAGCATGGCTGGTAACCCCAGGATACGGAACAAGCCAACGGCAAACACCGAGCTGGTTAACAGTAGTAATAAGTGGATCAGGGAATCAAACATGCAAAAATTCTAAAAGCATTAATGTCAGACCGAGCAAATGCGTGTCGGTCATTAAACAATCTATTATGACGAATAGTCAGAGATATATTCTAAAACACTTGTGTTTCAGGATGATGCATCCTGCCACAAAAGACTATTTTATGCAAAAAATGTGCCCGTTAATAAAAAATCCGCAAAAAAACGGTGTTTTACTTTCTTGCCGGGGGCGTCACTTGCTATACTAACCCGCCATGAACACAGCAAAATCAGGTGTCCACCTCGTGAAAACCCCAGACATCGTGACTCGTGCACGAGGCATACTTCTGCACGAGGCCGATGAAATCCGTCAACTGGCAGACCGCATCGGTAACCAGTTTGAGGCTGCTGTCAGCATGATCCTCAATTGCCGTGGCCGCGTCGTCGTCACCGGCATGGGCAAATCCGGCCATATCGGTGGCAAAATTGCCGCCACATTGGCCAGCACCGGCACCCCTGCCTTTTTCATGCATCCAGCAGAGGCCAGCCATGGTGATCTGGGCATGATTACGGCAGAAGATGTCGTCATTGCACTCTCCAATTCCGGCGAAAGCGATGAAATCATCAATATTTTGCCTGCCATACGCCGTATCGGTGCCCGTATTTTAAGCATTACTGGTAGCGACGACTCTACCTTGTCGCGCGAGTCAGACGTACATTTAAGCGCGGCCGTGAGCCACGAAGCCTGCCCGCTGGGCCTGGCACCCACCGCCAGCACCACAGCGGCACTGGCGCTGGGCGACGCACTGGCATTGTGCGTACTTGATTTACGTGAATTCACCGCCGAAGACTTTGCCCGCTCGCATCCGGGTGGTAGCTTAGGCAGACGACTACTGGTCAGAGTTAAAGATGTCATGCGCACGGGCGATGCGATTCCGTCCATCAGCGAGCATGGCACAATACAAGAAGCCATTGCACAGATTTCGAGCAAAGGCATGGGCTTCACAGCGATTGTAGATAGTGCAAAACACCCGATCGGTGTGTTTACCGATGGTGACTTGCGTCGCCTGTTTATGCAAGGCGACACCAATACGCAACAGTCCATTAAAACTGTCATGAATACGCAACCACGTTTATTGGGCACGCAACAAATGGCGGTGGAAGCAGTCAACCTGATGGAGCAGTTTAAAATTAACGGGTTTATGGCAGTGAACGAGCAACAGCAATTAGTGGGCGCATTTAATATGCATGATTTACTCAAGGCAAAAATCGTTTAGGCCTGTTGCCCCTGGAACTCTCGCATGCTTAAACACCCGATTTTATTGCCGATTGCGTTAATGCTGTTTTTGGCGCTGCTGACATTCTGGATTAACCAGACCGTACAAGAGCAGGGTCTGAGCTTAAGCCGATTAAATCGTCACGACCCGGATTACATGCTATATAACTTTGTCAGCACGCGTACCGATGCCACTGGCATGACCAAATACGTGCTGGCAGCCGCAGCAATGCGCCATTTTCCGGATAACGATTACACCGAATTACAACGCCCGCGTTTTACCCAACTTGGGCAGGACAGGCCTTATACGCAAATTTATGGCCAGCATGGCAAAGTCTCTGCCAATGGTAAACTGGTCGAGTTTACCAAGCAGGTCAAGGTGATCCGCCAAGGCACACTGGCCAAACCAGAAATGCAATTGCAAACCGAGCATTTAACGCTGGAGCCGGATACAGACCTGGCGTACACCGATTTGCCAGTGACGATCCGCCAACAACCGGCGACCGTGATTACTGGCACTGGCATGCGCTTTGATAACAAGGCCGGCACTATGCAATTATTTAACCGGGTGCACGTGCATTATGTGCGCGCACCTGTCGCTGCAAAAGCTGCAAGCCCGGCAGCGACTGCCAAAGCAGGCAGTCACAAGGGTCGTTGATTCTGGAGAAATGAGTTGAACACGCACAAGCCATTATTTTTTGCCACCTGCTTGGCCTTACTGGCACTATTACAGTGGTCAAGCAGCGCGCTGGCTGAGGAGTCTGACCGCGACCAGCCGATCGAACTGGAAGCGGACACCGTCACCGTGAACGATGCCAAAAAAATCAGCATCTATACGGGTAATGTGATCCTCAACCAGGGCACCCTGCAAATCAAGGCAGACAAAATGATTGTACGTGAAGATCAGGATGGTTTTCAGCACAGTACCTGCACTGGCAACCCAACCACTTTCAAGCAAAAACGCACCGGTAAAAACGAATGGATGCAAGGCAGTGGCCAGCGTATTGAGTACAACGCGCGCATGGACAAGGTGCAGCTTTATACCAATGCCTGGGTCAAACGTGGTGAAGATGTTGTCACCGGCGACTACATTAGCTATGACGCCAATGCAGAATATGCCGAAGTCATTGGTGGCACCAAAGCCAACCCTAACGGCACGGCAGGTAGCCGCGTCAAAGCGACGATTCAACCCAAGAACAAAACCACGCCGCCGGTGATTGATAACAAGCCAACCTCACAGCAAGGGCTGCGCATGAACCGCTCACTGCAAATCAAAGTCGAGCCCGCACCTAGCGATAGCAACAGCGAGCCCGCGAAAGCGCAACCTTAAAGACCGGCCTTATGCAGACAACTGTTTCACCAGATCATAATCACTTACGTGTCAGCCACCTGAAAAAAACGTATCAAGGCCGCACCGTGGTTAAAAACACCACCCTTGAGCTACGTAGTGGCGAAGTGATTGGCTTGCTCGGCCCCAATGGCGCAGGCAAAACCACCAGTTTTTATATGATTGTCGGGCTGGTTGCGCTTGATGACGGCAGCATCACCCTCAATGGAGCAGACGTGAGCCGCGCGCCCATGCACGAACGCGCACGCATGGGCTTGGCTTACCTGCCACAAGAAGCGTCTATTTTTCGCAAAATGACGGTGACCGACAACATTCTGTCTATCCTGGAAACCCGTCCTTACACGGACGAAGAGCGTGAAGCAAGACTGGAATCATTGCTGGATCAATTGCATATCCAGCACATTCGTCACAGCCAGGCAGTCAGTTTGTCGGGGGGAGAGCGCCGCCGCGTAGAAATCGCGCGTTGCCTGGCCACAGACCCTAAATTTATTTTGCTGGATGAACCGTTTGCCGGGATTGACCCGATTGCGGTGATTGAGATTCAAAAAATCATCCGCTACCTGAGCAGCCAGAATATTGGTATTTTAATTACAGACCACAACGTACGCGAAACCCTGGATATTTGTGACCGGGCTTACATCGTCAATGAAGGCGCCGTGTTTGCCGCTGGCACGCCAGACGAAATCATTCAGAACGAAGGCGTGCGTGAAGTGTATCTGGGCAAAAACTTTAGGCTGTAACCCCTTATGAAGCAAAACCTGCAATTACGTATTTCGCAAAACCTGGCGCTCACCCCGCAATTGCAGCAGTCTATCCGCCTGCTGCAATTATCGACGCTTGAGCTAAGCCAGGAGCTGGAAACCATCCTGCAGGAAAATCCGCTGCTGGAGATGGCCGACGGTGAAGAAGGCGAGTTTGAAGATAACGGCCCAACCGCAACAGCAGCTGCAGAATCTGAGTTGCCGGATGCGAGCTCATTTGATGTCGCCACACAGGCAGAGATCACCGCACCCGCAGAGACCCTGCGCGAAGAATTGCACGACCAGCTCGGCGGCAACGAAGGCGAACAAGCCAATCTCAACGAAGAGTTCTCGCCGCCCGAATTTGAAGACGACTACGAAGAGTTTGGCAGCACCAGCAATTGGGACGAAGCCGGCCGCAACAACCTCGACGATGAAGATAGCGACTTTTCTCGACAGGACGCCAGTAACACCAGCCTGCGTGAACACCTGATCAACCAGATTCAATTAGCGCATTTATCCAAACGCGATATGGACCTGGTGAAGTTTTTGCTCGATGGCATTAATGACGATGGTTATCTTGAACAGGACTTGCAGGAAATAGTTGACCTGTTGCCGCCAGAACTCGAAGTCGAGTTACTAGAGCTGGAAACTGCGCTTAAACTGATTCAGAACCTGGATCCAATTGGTGTGGGTGCGCGTGACCTGCGCGAATGCGTGCTGCTGCAACTGCAAGTGCTGCCTGCTGACACGCCTTATTTGCGCACGGCGATGGCCATTGCCAAAGATCACCTGGCGTTGCTGGCCAATAAAGATTTTGTCAAACTACGCAAATTGCTCAGTTGCGATGAAACCGCACTCAAAGGCGCGCAACAACTGATCCGCCAGCAAAATCCCAAGCCCGGCAGCGAGTTTGCAACCTTTAGTCACGACCACTTTATCCAGCACGACGTGGTCGTCAAAAAAATCAAAGGCATCTGGATGGCGTCGCTCAATGACGGCGTGATCCCCAAGTTGCGAATCAATCAGCTGTATGCGGACATCCTCAAGCGTAACCGCGAAAGCTCTGGCCAATACTTGCAAAGCCAGATGCAAGAAGCCAAATGGATGATTAAAAATATCCAGCAGCGCTTTTCTACCATCCTGCGCGTATCGCAAGCCATTGTAGACCGCCAGCGTAATTTTTTTGAACATGGCGAAATTGCCATGCGGCCCTTGGTGTTGCGTGAAATTGCCGAAGAGCTGGATTTGCATGAGAGTACCGTTTCACGTGTGACCACACATAAGTATATGCTCACACCGCGCGGTGTGTTTGAGCTTAAATATTTCTTTGGTAGCTCAGTCGCGACCGATGCTGGCGGCTCTTGCTCGGCAACTGCAATTCGCGCCCTGATTAAACAAATGGTGGCTGAAGAAAATCCGAAAAAACCATTATCAGACAATCAAATCACTGACACGCTGGCGCAGCAAGGCATTGTGGTCGCGCGTCGTACCATTGCCAAATACCGCGAATCACTGAGTATTCCACCGGCCAATTTACGCAAATCGCTTTAAAACAAAAAGGCCGCAAATGCGGCCTTTTTACTTATCAACGTTTTTACTTAATGCTGATTTTGGCAAACTTGCGCTTACCCACCTGCGCGACGACGGTGACGCCTTTTGCCAGCGCAAGATTCTTATCCTCTACCTTTACACTATCCAGCTTGACACCGCCCTGCTGGACGGCGCGCATGGCTTCACTGCTGCTCTCAACCAGGCCCGCCTGTTTGAGCAACTGGCTGATGCCAATCGTGTCACCTTCTATGGTCACCTCCACTTCAGGCACCTCATCAGGAATGCCGCCTTTGGCGCGCGTCTGGAAGTCTTGCAGGGCTTTTTCAGCCGCAGGCTCACCATGAAAACGGGCAACGATTTCCTGTGCAAACCCAACCTTGATATTGCGTGGATTCTCGCCCGCGGCCACTTGCGCCTTCCACTGTGCAATGGTTTCCAGCGTGGCAAATGACAGCAGGTCGATATAACGCCACATCAAGTCATCAGAAATGGACATGATCTTGGCGAAAATCGCCTCTGGCGCTTCGCTGATCCCGATGTAATTGCCCAAAGACTTGGACATTTTATTCACACCGTCCAGGCCTTCCAGCAGCGGCATCATGAGCACACATTGTGGCGACTGCCCGGCCTGCTTTTGCAACTCACGCCCCATGAGCAGGTTAAACTTCTGATCAGTGCCGCCTAACTCCAAATCAGCCTGCAACGCTACAGAGTCATAGCCTTGCAATAAGGGATAGAGAAACTCGTGAATCGCAATCGGCTGGTTACCTTTAAAGCGCTTGGAGAAATCATCACGCTCCAGCATACGCGCCACAGTGTGGCTGGCCGCTAACTTAATCATGCCTGCCGCCCCGAGATCAGTTAACCAGGTTGAGTTAAACACAATCTGGGTTTTGGCTGGGTCCAGAATCTTGAACACTTGCTCGGCATAAGTATCGGCGTTGATTTTCACCTGCTCTACGGTCAATGGCGGGCGCGTGGTACTTTTTCCGGTGGGGTCGCCAATCATGCCGGTAAAGTCGCCAATCAGGAATAAAATCTGGTGGCCCAGGTCCTGCAACTGGCGCAATTTATTAATCAGCACGGTATGGCCCAGATGCAAATCTGGTGCGGTCGGGTCAAAGCCCGCTTTCACGCGTAGCGGTTTGCCGGTTTTCAGCTTTGCAATCAGCTCTTGTTCGATCAACAGCTCATCAGCGCCACGCTTGATGATCGCCAGTGCATTGACGATGTCTGGACTGAGCGCTTCGGCTGAAGCTTGGTTTACGTCTGTCATAAAGAGTCTTTTTTGAGGTACGGTTTTAGCGCACATCGCCATAAAAGTAAAACAGCTATTTTAACGTAATCCCGGGCATTTCTGTAAGCAAGGCATGAGCAGTGTTACACTTATGCCTTATGAATTTTGCCGCCACCTCCACTCAACCCCGCCTGTTTATTGGCTTGATGTCTGGTACCAGTCTTGATGGGGTGGATGCCGTAGTGGTTGCACAACAGGGCGAACAGCTGCTGCAGCAAGGCCAGTATTTTTTGCCCTATCCAACAGAAATCAGGCAAATCTTGCTCGATTTGCATACCCCAGCCATTAACGAACTGCATACTGCGGCCGTGGTGTCTAACCGCTTAGCCGACCTCTATGCCACAGCTATACAGGGCTTGCTACAAGCAGCGAATATCGCTGCAGCAGCGGTGACGGCCATCGGCTGCCATGGGCAAACCATACGCCACTGCCCCGATCTCACCAACGGCGAGGCTTATACCCTGCAATTGGGCAACCATGCCCGCTTGGCCGAGCGCACAGGCATTACCGTGGTTGGCGACTTCCGCAGCCGCGATATTGCGGCTGGCGGCCAGGGTGCGCCGTTGGTGCCTGCGTTTCACCAGGCACTGTTTGCCGTGCCCGATCAACACCGCGTGATGATCAATATCGGCGGCATCGCCAACCTGAGTGACTTACCAACCAACGGCCAGGTCATTGGTTTTGATTCCGGCCCCGGTAACCTGCTGATGGACGCCTGGACGCTACAACACACCGGCCAGACCTATGATGCTGGCGGCCAGTGGGCCGCTGGCGGTAGCGTGAATCAAGCCTTGCTCAACGCCATGCTGGCTGATGCTTATTTTGCGCTGCCTGCACCCAAAAGCACCGGACGCGACCTGTTTAACCAGGCCTGGCTCGACGCCCACTTGCAAGCCCATGCTGACAGCCCGCAAAATGTCGCCCGCACATTACTGGAGCTCACTGCTGTGAGTATTGCCCAGGCATTGCAGCAACACTGCGGTGGGGCGCAAGCGTTGTATGTGTGTGGCGGGGGTGCACACAACCTGGCCCTGATAGACAGATTGCAAACCTTGTGTGGCTTGCCGGTGCAACGTACAGACGCCCTGGGCATAGGCGTGGACTGGGTAGAAGCCGTGGCCTTTGCCTGGCTGGCACAACGCTGCGTGGATCAGCGACCGGGCAACCTACCCGCCGTCACTGGGGCCGCAGGTCCGCGTGTGCTGGGTGCCATTTACCCGCGCTAACGCAACAAGACACTAAAGCGGTGCGAATGCACTCACTGTTTGATTTAAACTGGTGCAGGATAACAAGCGATTTTTTAACTTTTCCCGGCTCATTTCGGCACAAGCCACCATATTCAAAAACGATTGCGTATAATTTACACAACCTTGACTTAAACAGAGTACGTTATGGCTACCAAAGCAACCATTACATTTGACAACGACAGCACGGCGATTGAATTGCCCGTCTTAAAAGGCAGTTTAGGCACAGACGTCATCGACATCCGCAACCTGGGCAAACATGGTTACTTCACCTTTGACCCCGGCTTTATGTCCACCGCGGCCTGCACCTCAGGCATCACCTTTATTGATGGTGAGCAAGGTCTGCTCTATTATCGTGGCTATCCGATTGAACAACTAGCTGAAAACTGTGATTTCCTCGAAGTCTCGCACCTGCTGCTCAATGGCGAGTTACCCAACCTGCAACAGCGTGAAGCTTTTGTCGGCACCATCCGCCAGCACACCATGCTGCATGACCAGATGAGCAACGTGTTTCGCGGTTTTCGTCGTGACGCCCACCCGATGGCTGTCATGATCGCAGTCGTCGGCGCCATGGCTGCCTTTTATCCAGACAACAACAACGTTGCCGACCCTGAGTCCCGCAAAGTAGCCGCCATGCGCCTGCTGGCCAAAGTGCCAACCATTGCCGCCTGGAGCTACAAATACAATATCGGCGAACCATTCATGTACCCAAAAAACACCCTGGGTTACGCCGAAAACTTTATGCACATGATGTTCGCCACGCCGTGTGAAGAATACGTGCCCAACCCGATTCTAGCACGCGCCTTTGAGCGTATTTTGCTACTACACGCAGACCATGAACAAAATGCCTCCACCTCCACTGTACGCTTGGTTGGCTCCAGTGGAGCCAACCCATTTGCCTGTATCGCTGCGGGTATCGCCTCGCTTTGGGGGCCATCCCATGGCGGCGCCAACGAGGCCACACTGAACATGCTGGAAGAAATTGGTGATGTTAGCCGTATTGGCGAATTTATCAAACGCGCAAAAGACAAAACTGACAGCTTCCGCCTGATGGGTTTTGGTCACCGTGTTTACCGCAACATGGACCCGCGCGCTTCCATCATGCGCAAAACCTGCCATGAAGTGCTGAACGAACTTGGTCTGCATGACGACCCAATGTTCAAACTGGCGATGGAACTGGAAAAAATCGCGCTAGAAGACGAATACTTTGTATCACGTAAACTGTATCCGAACGTCGACTTCTACAGCGGCATCGTCATGCGTGCGATGGGCATTCCTAACTCTATGTTTACCGCTATTTTTGCCTTGGCGCGCACCGCAGGCTGGATTTCACAATGGTGTGAAATGAATGCCGACCCCGAGCAAAAAATCGGCCGCCCACGCCAGTTGTATGTTGGCTCAGAAAGAAGAGAATTTGTGCCGCTGCATCAGCGCTAAGTAGCAGCTGTCATCACAAATAAAAAACGCCGGGCTCACCCGGCGTTTTTTATTTGTCTGGAACGCAGTCGTTAAACCGAGAACGAACTACCGCAACCGCAAGTCGTGGTGGCATTCGGGTTACGAATCACGAACTGTGAACCTTGCAGGCTGTCGGTGTAATCAATTTCGGCACCAGCCAGGTATTGCAAGCTCATCGGGTCAATCAGCAAGATCACGCCGTCTTTATCCACTTGCGTGTCATCGTCATTCACCTCTTCTTCAAAGGTGAACCCGTATTGAAAACCAGAACAACCACCGCCGCTGACAAACACGCGCAGCTTCAGGTCAGGTGATCCTTCTTCATCAATCAGTTCTTTTACTTTTTTGGCCGCGTTGTCGGTGAACACCAACGGCACTGGCATTTCTAGGGTAGCTTCTGCGGTCATCATAGACTCCTGTCAAATTCTCAATAACAATATGGCGACGAAAGTGTTAATTTCAAGTCGCTTCTGTCGGCGCAACTTCAGGCTGCTCGCCCAGATAAATCAGTTTTCCTTCAATCACCGCGCCGGTATGCATTTCCAGCGACTTATAGTATAAGTCGCCGACAATGCGCGCTTTACTTTGTAGCTCAATAAACACCGAGGACCGCACTGGCCCACGTATCATGCCATTCAATACAATTTTAGAGGCTTCTACCGCACCTGTCACCGCCCCATTTTCACTAATAATCAGCGTGCTCGGATGCTCACGTTTTTCAATCACATTACCGGCAATCAAACCATCTACCCTTAAGCCACCTGCAAATTGCATATTGCCCGTGATTTGAGTTTCATTGCCTATCAAGGTATCAATATGGCTGTCGATTTGAACGCTTTTTTTGAAAAACATGCTACTTCCTGTTCCGAATTAACTTAAATGGCGATGGGATGCTTGATCAGCCATATCATGCATGCCGCTAACGCTTGGTCATATTCTTGTAAAACACCAACTCTTCTTTCAGTTTGATGTTTTCATCCTGCTGCGCAGTCAGCGTTTTAGCCAGATTGTTACTGGTGGCTAATTCAACCTGTAGCTCGCGCTGCGAGGCAATCAGTTTTTTCTGCAATTCAATGTTTTCTGTGGTGACTTGCCGCAAGCGCTGGCGGATATGCTCACCATCATCATCATGCACTACCCAGTAAGCCAGTGCAAACCCAATGACTACATAGGCCACCGCCAGCATGCCCTGAAAATACCAGGGTCTATGCGAACGTACTGCCACTTGCTTGGCGGTGAGGCCAAAATGGTTTCTCAGTCGTCTGCGGATAGGCCTGATCATTACGGCAACAACGGTAACACTTGCAAACCGGCATCTGGCGCCAGGTTAAACATCAAGTTCATATTCTGCACGGCCTGGCCAGAAGCGCCTTTGACCAGATTATCCTGCACGACAATGATTGTGACATAATCGCCTGCTTGTGGGTATAGCGCCATCCGCAAAACGTTAGCACCACGCACCGAACGGGTTTCGGGCAGCGATCCGGCAGGCATCACATCCACAAACGTGGCACCCTGATAGCGTTTCTCATAGACTTGCTGCAACCCCTGCTGCTTGCCTTGCGCGTTTAGTTTGACATGTAAAGTGGTCAGCATGCCACGAATCATCGGAATCAAATGCGGGACGAATATAAGGTTGACCGCATCACTGCCAGACAGTTTCTTGAGCTGGGCCAGAATTTCAGGATGATGCCTGTGCCCGGCCACGCCATAGGCTTTCAGGTTATCACTGGACTCTGAGAACAAGGTGCCCACTTCGGCTTTTCTACCAGCACCGGAGACGCCAGATTTGGCATCAGCAATAATGGGCACAGAAAAATCAATCCAGCCTTGCTCAAGCAACGGCGCCAAGCCTAGCAAGACGGTCGTCGGGTAGCATCCAGGATTACCAATCACTTGTGCTTGTTGCACGTCAGCTGCATATAACTCTGGCAAACCATAGACGGCCTTTTGCAGCACTTCCGTACAGCTATGCGGCAACTTGTACCACTTTTCAAATTCAACGGCATCTTGCAGGCGAAAATCCGCCGCCAGATCAATGACCTTGACGCCAGCGGCCACCAGCGCAGGTGTTTGCGCCATGGCCACGCCATGCGGTGTGGCAAAAAAGACCACGTTGCATTGGGTTAAATCGACTGTAGCCGGATCGCTGAACTTTAAATCGACGATACCACGTAAGCTAGGAAACATATCGGCGACTGGCAAACCGGCCTCGCCCCTGGAGGTAATCACTTGCAATTGCACATTGGGATGCCTTGCCAGCAAACGTAGCAACTCCACACCGGTATAGCCCGTTCCACCGACAATGCCAACTTTGATTTTTTCCATATCTTTAAACCAGATGCGCGTTCAACAACGGCTCATGCATAAAAGGTTAAACAATATAAATGAAAAAGGCCGCCAATGCGACCTTTTTGCACAACAGGTTTGTAACAAACGTTGGAAATTAACGTTTGGAGAACTGTTTCCGACGACGCGCTTTACGCAGGCCGACTTTCTTACGTTCAACTTCACGTGCATCACGTGTCACGAAACCAGCGTGAGACAATGCGCTCTTCAAAGCAGCATCGTAGTCAATCAATGCACGGGTAATGCCATGACGCACTGCACCCGCTTGACCGGATTCACCACCACCATGCACATTCACCAGAATGTCAAAGCTTGCTGTGTTGTTAGTCAATTCCAGCGGCTGACGCAAAATCATGCGAGAAGTCTCGCGTGAGAAGTAAACGTCAACTGGCTTATCGTTGACCACGATGTTGCCACTGCCGGACTTCAAAAACACACGTGCCACTGAACTTTTGCGGCGGCCTGTGCCGTAGTTGTATTTACCGATCATGTTTTATCCTAATCGTCTTAAATTAGATGGTTAATGGTTGCGGTTGCTGCGCAATGTGCTCGTGCTTGTCGCCCGCATACACTTTCATTTTTTTGATCATGGCATAGCCCAAAGGACCTTTTGGCAACATGCCTTTCACAGCTTTCTCCAACGCACGGCCTGGGAAACGGTCTTGCATTTTTGAGAATGAAGTCGTGGTGATACCGCCTGGGTAACCGGAGTGGCGGTGATACAGCTTGTCACCCGCTTTATTACCAGTCACTTTAATCTTGTCTGCATTGATCACAACGATGTAATCACCGGTGTCTACGTGTGGTGTGTAAATAGCTTTATGCTTACCACGCAGGCGATGAGCGATTGCGCTGGCCAAACGACCCAATACCAAGTCTGTGGCGTCAATCACGAACCAGTCACGTTGTACTTCATGCGATTTTGCTGAAAAAGTTTTCATTTTATAACTACCGAGTTATAGCGTATAAATTAAGAGGGCGGATTATATGCCAGCATAAGAAAGCTTGTCAACGAATTATTCTAAAATAATCGTAACCAGCTGAACGGGGAGAGCCACTGGCGCGGGCATGCAGTTTTGTGGCTTTTTTGCCATCATTTTTGCAAATTACCCCGCATAAAACGTGCTTTTATTGCAAATGACCCTTGTTTTCTTAAGGATAATTGCAATCGGATGCTATATTAGCTCAAGTTTCGGCTTTTGGCACCTGTTTACTTTTGCCCCCTTAGGTTTAACCAAACACCGGGGCTTAACTAAACACCGGGGCTTAACCTAACAACAGCAACGCGACTAAACCAATAATTCTTTTGATGCTCACAGGCGTATATCAGGTTAAACAGCAACGCTTTCACGCCGCCAGCGGCTGGCGATGGCTATGCGCATTGCTGCTGCTTACGTTTATCCCGGTGCTAAAAGCGGCCGAACTCAGCGCCTTAAGCATTGAGTCGGCACCAGGCCAGCCATTCATGGCGCAACTGCCGCTGCAGCAAGTACAGCCAGACACCGACATTAGTTGCTTCCGCCTGAGCCAATCCTCTCCACAAGCCTCAACAGATACCCAGCCTGTGCACCTCGAGTACACGACGCTAGCGAGTCAGCAAGGCGTATTAATGCTATGGTCTGACGCTGCCATTGCCAGCCCATTGACGCTGACCTTAACCGATCGCTGCCAGCACACGCGGCAAACCGTGACGATTCAGCCTGACAACACAGTGACCATTGCTGCCACGCCACCTGCCAGCAACGCCCCCCCTGCGCCGGTCGCTGCTATTCAGGCAGAAACGGCTGAAACACCCCCAGCACCGCCCGCGATCCCGCTAGAAGCCTATACCGCGCTGCAAGCACAGATCAACGATCTGCAACAAAACTTCAAGCAATTACAAACAAAATCGGATGTGCTGTATGCCAGCAATCTGGCGCAAGCCACTATATTAAGCACCCTGAAAACACAACTGACACAGTTACAAAACGAA
>CAYPZE010000026.1:0-18738 GCA_964415305.1 uncultured Methylotenera sp. | reverse complement strand
GGAGGCTCTATGATAGAATCATGTGTTATTTTCAGTATGACTTAGGAACAGATATGTTTATCAGCAACGCTTACGCCGCTGCCGCGCCAGCCACCGACATCATGAGTTTTTTGCCTATGGTGGTAATTTTTGTCTTGTTTTACTTTATGTTGATTCGCCCGCAAATGAAGCAGGCCAAACAACACAAGTCTATGCTAGAGACATTAAAGGCGGGCGATGAAGTCGCGACCACCGGCGGCATTGTCGGCAAGGTGACCAAAGTCAGTGAACATTTTGTCAGCATTGAAATCGCGGCCAACACCGTCGTCAATGTACAAAAACACACGGTACAGACCTTGTTACCCGCTGGTACACTGAAGTCTATTTAACCCACACAAGACGCGCCTGTCTTTCATTCTGACCAAGAGTTTGTTATGAACCGTTATCCGATATGGAAATTCGTGCTGATTGGCACAGTGTTTATCATTGGCCTGCTGTACACGATCCCCAACTTTTTTGGGGAATCGCCAGCCGTGCAAATCAGCCCGGCCAAAACTTCATTAAAAGTAGATGAAGGCTTGCTACAAAAAGTGGAGAGCACACTGCAACTGGCCAACATTCCGTTTGACGGTTTGTTTATGGATGCCAGTGGCGTCAAAGTGCGTTTTGCCAATACGGATACGCAATTGCTGGCCAAAGACAAACTGGTCAGCAACCTGGGCAAAGACTACACGGTAGCGCTCAACCTGGTGCCACAAACGCCAAACTGGCTGCAAAGCATCGGTGCCAAGCCGATGTATTTGGGCCTGGATTTGCGTGGTGGCGTGCACTTTTTGCTGCAAGTCGACATGAAGGCAGCGCTGGATAAAGCAGCTGAAAGCACAGTGGGCGACTTCCGTATGTCTTTGCGTAAAGAAAAAATCAACTATTACGGCATTGAGCGCCAAGGCCAGGTAGTGGTGATTAAATTTGAATCAGAAGCCGAAGCCACCAAGGCGCGCAACCTGCTGGCAAAAGACTTTTCTGACCTGACCTACAAAATTGCAGGCAGTGACAAAGACTTTAACCTGACCGCCAGCATGAGCGTGATGGCGCAAAAACGGATTCAGGAATTTGCGCTCAAGCAAAACCTGCAAACCTTGCACAACAGGATTAACGAACTGGGCGTAGCCGAGCCTATCGTGCAACAACAGGGTCTGGACCGCATTGTAGTGCAATTGCCAGGCGTGCAAGATACCGCCAAAGCCAAGGAAATCCTTGGCCGCACAGCGACTTTGGAAATCCGCATGGTCGATGAAGAAAAATCAGACATGGCCACACTGCAAAAAGCGCAGGCAGGCCAGGTGCCGTTTGGTGACGAATTGTTTTCTGACCGTGAAGGCCGACCAGTCCTAGTGAAAAAGAACGTTGTGTTGACCGGCGACCGTATCACGGATGCTGGCCCTGGCGTCAATGGGCAAAACGGTTCATCCGTCGTCAACGTGACCTTGGATGGCCGTGGTGCAGGCATCTTTAAAAACGTCACCCGTGAAAACGTCGGCAAGCGCATGGCGATTCTGCTTATTGAAAAAGGCAGCACCGAAGTCATTACCGCACCGGTGATCAACGAAGAAATTGGCGGCGGCCGCGTACAAATCTCTGGCATGGCCAATGCACAAGAAGCCACCGATATTTCATTACTGCTGCGCGCTGGTGCGCTGGCTGCACCGATGGAAATCATCGAAGAGCGCACAGTCGGCCCAAGCATGGGTGAAGAAAACATCAAACGCGGTGTGCACTCTACGCTGTGGGGCTTTGCAGCCATCGCGGTGATGATGATTGTTTACTACATGGTGTTTGGTGGCGTGTCTGTCATGGCACTGGGCGTGAACCTGCTGTTGCTGGTAGCGATCTTGTCCATGCTGCAAGCGACACTGACCTTGCCTGGCCTGGCGGCGATTGCGCTGGCACTGGGGATGGCGATTGATGCCAACGTGCTGATTAACGAGCGTATCCGCGAGGAGCTGCGCAACGGCAACACGCCGCAAGCCAGTATCCACGCCGGTTATGACCGCGCATTTGATACCATTCTCGACTCCAACGTCACTACCCTGATTGCTGGTCTGGCTTTGTTTATGTTTGGCACTGGCCCGATCAAAGGCTTTGCTGTGGTACACGTGCTCGGCATCATGACCTCGATGTTTAGTGCCGTGCTGGTCTCTCGCGCCCTGGTTAACTTGCTATACGGCTACCGCCGCAAGATCGAGCATCTGCGGATTGGCTAATTGCCGCCCTGCCCGCTGACAACGCATATTAAGAGAATAGATTATGGAATTATTCAGAATTAAAAAAGATATCCCGTTCATGAGCTACGGGCGTCTCACCACCTCAATTTCGCTGATTACCTTTGTATTGGCGATCTTCTTCCTGCTGCATCGTGGCTTGAATTACGGCGTGGACTTTACTGGCGGCACCGTGATGGAGGTGCATTACCCGGCTGCAGCCAATATTGAACAGATCCGTGAGGTGATGGATGGCGTGGGCCTCAAAGATGTGACCGTACAAAACTTCGGCTCCAGCCAGGATGTCTTGATCCGCCTGCCAGTGAAAAAAGAGCTGTCGATTGCACAACTGTCCGAAAAAATCTCCAGCGCGTTAAAAGCCGCAGATGCCGGGGCAGAAATCCGCCGTGTAGAATCTGTGGGTTCACAAGTCGGTGAAGAGTTGTATGAAAACGGCGCCTTGGCTTTGCTGCTGGTGTGTGCAGGCATCATGGGTTATCTGGCCTTGCGCTTTGAATGGCGCTTTGCCGTGGCGGCGATTATCGCCAATATGCATGACGTCATCATCATTTTGGGCTTCTTTGCTTTCTTCCAGTGGGAGTTCAACCTGACGGTCCTGGCGGCGATTCTCGCCGTCTTGGGTTACTCCGTGAACGAATCAGTAGTAGTGTTTGACCGCGTACGCGAAAACTTCAAAAAAATGCGCAAAGCGTCTGCGGTGCAAGTCATTGATAACGCGATTACCCGCACCATGTCGCGCACCATTATCACTCACATGATGACGCAAACCATGGTGTGCTCCATGCTGTTTTTTGGTGGCGAAACCCTGCACAACTTCTCACTGGCGCTCACCATTGGTATTTTGTTCGGCATTTACTCCTCAGTCTTGGTCGCTTGCCCAATTGCCATGTGGCTGGGTGTGAGCCGCGCCAACCTGATTGGTGACAGCGAGAAAAAACCGAAAGAAGACGAAGCCGCTGTTGCACCTTAAGCAAGCGTGACAGGGCAACTTAGCTCTACAAGCACTTAGTCCGTCTTTTTCTTGATTTTTAGCCACTGGTGGGTACACTAGTGGCTTCTTGTTTTTAATCCCACTCTTTTGGACAACATCCCCTTAAGCTGGCAGATTGGTCTGCTATTGCTATTGCTGTCACTGACAGCCTTTTTCTCTATTGCCGAAACCAGCCTGATGTCGCTCAACCGTTACCGGATGCGACACATGGCCAAAGAGGGTCATCGCGGCGCCAAGCTGGCCAGTCGCCTGATTGCACAAACAGATAAAACACTGGGCGCCATCCTGCTAGGCAATACCTTTTGTATCGTCGGCTCCTCCACCTTAGAAGTCGTGATTTCAGAGCGTCTGTTTGGCGAAGGCGATTATGTGCTGATGTTTGGCTCGCTCGCCATCACCTTTGCTATCTTGGTCTTTAGTGAAATCTCACCCAAAGTCATTGCTGCTGCGCATGCCGAAAAACTGGGGTTTGCCACCAGCTACTTGCTGTATCCGTTGATCTGGCTATTCACGCCGGTGGTCTGGTTTGTCAATCTGTTCGTCAAAGCTTTTCTCAAGCTGCTGGGGGTGCGCGTCAACTTTGACGGTCAGGCACAATCGGTCACCACTGAAGAACTGCGCAGCATTGTCAGCGATGCCGGGCAATATATCCCGTCGCAAAGTCGCACCATCTTGCTCAATCTGCTAGACCTGGAAGACATTATTGTGGACGATGCGATGACCGCGCATACCATGGTAGAGTTTATTGACCTGGACCATCCGATAGACCAGATCATGGAACAACTGACACGCAGTCACCACTCGCGCCTGCCGGTGCGAGAAGGCGACAACGAAGATATCGTCGGCATTTTGCATGTGCGTAAAGTCCTGCCCTTGCTGCGCGACTTTCATATTGGCAAGGCGCCATCCAAAGCCTTGTTGCAAGCGGCGATGAGCCTGCCATATTACATTCCTTCTGGCACCCCGCTTTACACCCAGTTGCAGCAGTTTCAAAAACGGCATGAGCGCATTGCGTTGGTGGTCGATGAATACGGTGAATTCAAAGGCTTGCTGACGCTGGAAGATATTCTGGAAGAAGTGGTCGGCGAGTTCACCACCCAATCCCCCGAGCACGCCAGCCATTATCACCAACATGAAGACGGTAGCTGGCTGGTTGACGGCGCGAGCTTATTGCGTGACCTTAACCGTAAATTGAAACTCTCTCTGCCGACTGACGGTCCACGCACATTGAATGGCTTAATTCTTGAGCATTTTGAAGGCATCCCAGAACCGGATACCAGCTTTAAAATTGGTGAGCACAAGCTGGAAATCCTAGATGTTGAGGACCGCGTCGTCAAGCGCGTCAAAATTTATCTTTAAAAAGCAGGAATTCTCCTGCATCAAGCCCTTGAATTTTTTACTACAAGGCGCAAAATAGGTTTTAAGACAGGTATACAAAACTATGGTACGACCCAAGCGTGAAGGCGATTTGGCCCTGGAATCACAAGTGGCCAAACCCAAGCCTCCAGAATTATATAAGGTGTTGTTGCTCAACGACGACTACACCCCCATGGAGTTTGTGGTCGCTGTCATTGAACGTTTTTTTAACAAGTCTCGTGAACAAGCGACACAAATCATGCTCCAAGTACATACAGAGGGCATGGGCGTCTGTGGCGTCTACCCACAGGATATTGCCGAAACCAAAATGCATCAGGTCTTGGAATCTGCCCGCGAAGCACAACACCCTTTGCAATGTGTGATTGAAGCAGCTTAAAACGCAACGATGTGAGACTAAACACGTTTAACTCATGGTGGCATCCTGAGAATATCGGGCAAATACACTGACATACTCGCGGTTCGACTGAGCGTTCACAGTGGTAGCATGGTAATGAGGTGATTCTGTCGCGCTTGACTCATATAAACTTGAGCAAAAAGCGGCCACGGAGCATTGAATTTTTTGAAAAAAAGCACGATAACAATAAACAGACAAGGTTTGCCGGATTGCATGGATTGGCGTCTGTGAATGAGGCGTTTTTTGTAGTGTAGTGTATTAAGGAAAGTCATCATGATTGCTCAAGAACTTGAAGTTAGCCTGCACATGGCGTTTATGGACGCGCGACAAAAGCGTCACGAATTGATTACGGTTGAGCATCTGTTACTGGCTATGTTGGACAATCCGACTGCCGCAGAAGTCCTGCGTGCCTGCGGTGCCAAGTTTGATACGCTGCGTAATGAACTGACCCAATATATCGAAGAACACACCCCGACAGTGGCCGGGACTGAAGAAGTCGATACGCAGCCAACCCTGGGCTTTCAGCGTGTGATTCAGCGTGCCATGTTGCACGTACAGTCTTCCGGCAAAAAAGAAGTCACCGGCGCCAATGTGTTGGTGGCGATTTATGGTGAAAAAGACTCCCATGCGGTGTTTTTCCTGCATCAGCAAGGTGTGACGCGCTTAGACGTGGTCAACTTTATTTCGCATGGTGTGGCCAAAATCCAGGAAAGTGAACCTAAAGCCACCAGCACCGAGCAGGAAACGGAAGGCGAAAGCGTCAGCACCGGCGCGCTGGAAAGCTTTACCTTAAATCTCAACGCACAAGTGATTGCTGGCAAGATCGACCCTTTGATTGGCCGTAGCCAGGAGCTAGAGCGCGTGATCCAGACCTTGTGCCGTCGCCGAAAAAACAACCCCTTGCTGGTTGGCGAAGCCGGTGTGGGTAAAACTGCCATTGCCGAAGGTCTGGCCTCGCGTATTGTTAGCAACGACATTCCAGAAGTGCTGGAAAACGCCACCGTTTACTCACTTGACATGGGCGCCCTACTGGCAGGCACCAAATACCGTGGTGACTTTGAACAACGTTTAAAAGCCGTGATGAAACAGCTGGCAGAAAAGCCGGATGCGATTCTGTTTATTGACGAAATCCATACTCTGATCGGCGCGGGTTCTGCCAGTGGCGGTACGCTGGATGCCAGCAATTTGCTGAAACCAGCATTATCCAACGGCTCGCTCAAATGCATAGGCGCGACCACTTACCAGGAATATCGCGGCATCTTTGAAAAAGACCATGCGTTATCACGCCGCTTCCAGAAAATCGACGTGCAAGAGCCTAGTGTGGCCGAAACCATTGAGATTCTCAAAGGCCTGAAAACCAAGTTTGAAGAGCATCATAGCGTCAAATACAGTGCCAGCGCGCTGACAGTTGCGGCAGAACTGTCTGCCAAGTACATCAATGACCGCCACTTGCCAGACAAGGCGATTGACGTGATTGATGAGGCCGGTGCTGCGCAACGTATTTTGCCAAAAAGCAAACAGAAAAAAATTATTGGCAATAAAGAGATTGAAGAAATCATTGCCAAAATTGCGCGTATTCCGCCCAAAAACATTTCCAGCGATGACCGCAACGCGCTAAAAACCCTGGAACGTGACCTCAAAGCTGTGGTCTTTGGTCAGGACAAAGCGATTGAAGTGCTGGCTTCTGCTGTCAAAATGGCGCGTAGCGGCTTGGGTAACAGCAGCAAACCGATTGGTAGCTTCCTGTTTGCCGGCCCAACCGGGGTTGGTAAAACCGAAGTGGCCAAACAATTGGCTTATGTGCTTGGCATCGAACTGCTGCGGTTTGACATGTCCGAATACATGGAGCGTCATGCGGTTTCGCGCCTGATTGGTGCGCCTCCGGGCTATGTGGGTTTTGACCAGGGCGGCCTGCTGACTGAAGCTGTGACCAAACAACCGTATTGCGTATTGCTGCTAGATGAAATCGAGAAAGCGCACCCGGATATTTTTAATATCCTGCTGCAAGTGATGGATCATGGCACCTTGACCGATAACAATGGCCGCAAAGCGGATTTCCGCAATGTGACCATTATCATGACCACCAACGCCGGTGCCGAAAACCTGTCTAAATCCAGCATAGGCTTTACCAATAGTAAAGACAGCACCGATGAAGCCGCGGATCTCAAACGGTTATTCAGCCCTGAATTCCGTAACCGTCTGGATGCCACTGTCTCATTCAGTGCCCTCAGCCAGGACGTGATTCTGCGCGTGGTCGACAAGTTCCTCATGCAGTTGGAAGATCAATTGCACGAGAAAAAAGTTGATGTCACCTTTAGCGACGAACTCAAAGCCTACCTAGGCAGGAAAGGCTTTGACCCACTGATGGGCGCACGCCCGATGGCCAGACTGATTCAGGATACCATTCGTAAAGCATTGGCGGATGAGTTACTGTTTGGTCGCCTCAACGAGGGTGGTCATGTTCATATCGATATCGATGATAACGATCAGATTAAACTGATTTTTAAAGAAGAAACGATTTCGGCCTAGTCTGGTTGAAACTTTGCCCCCCACAGTGACATCTACTATAATGTCACTGTGGCTTTCATGCACCAGTCTGGTGCAAAAAATCCTCACTATGCGATCAACCCGGCCAATACTGGTCACGGATGATGTTAGAATCAATCACTTAGGTGCGCTCGCATAGCTGGTATACTTATTGCTGTAAATAGATTGCCAGACAGATATGATTTTGTAATGCAAAAGATATTTTATTTTCTACATGCGTTGTGTTTGATGTTTGCTTTGCAGACAACCGCTGCCGAACCGGCAGTCACAACTACGCTACTAGAAACCGGTATTTCGGCAACCAGCCTGTCGAATGCGATTGATGACAGCTTATCGGCCGACTTTGGCGAAGGATATTGTTGCGTCGACATGCTGGAAATCGCCGAAGTCGATGTCGACAAAATTCTGCTACCAGGATTTAGTTATCCGCTGCACAAAACCACCCACCTCGCCCCAGAACATCAACTCTCCACTTACCATCTAATCCTTAGCTTCTGGCTAGACCGCCCCCCGCAACGCGCTTAAAAACTTTCCAACGCTATTTGCCGTGCAGGTAAACAGCGTCATTTTAATCATTAGTTAAGATGACTGTGACATCATGCGATGAACAGTCATCTGAAAAAGGATCGTTATGTTAAGTCAGACCCGCTGGCGGAAAGTATGCAGGCTCTTGTGGCTATGTTGCTGCATCACTCCCGTTGCGTTTGCAGAAACCACTTTTGACCTGAAAACCCTGTTAGATAAAGCCGTCGCCGAGAACCCGATGATGGCGGTGAGTAAAGCACAAATTGAAGCCGCTGCGGCAGGTATCACCGTCGCCAGGTCATTTTATAATCCGGATATGGAGGTGATGGCAGGCCCGGCCAGATACCGCGGTGTGCCAACACCAGGCGCCACTGAGAGAAACTATGGCATCACCATTTCACAACCACTTGATTTTCCTGGCACACGGTCCTCACGCCGTGAACTGGCTGAACAGCAACTGACTTATGCGGAAAAAGGCATCCAGACCACCAGTTTTGACTTACGCAACCTGATCAAGCAGGCCTATTTAACCGTGCTTTTGCGCCAGCAGATTTTGCAGATGCTGGGCGCCAACTTGAGTATTCTGCAAGAAATCCAGACCAAAATTAAACGCAAGGTCGACGTAGGTGAGGCGGCCAGGTATGAGCTGATCAAGGCCGATACCGAAGTACTGGCCGCCGAACGGGATTACGCCAGTGCGCAAACCCGTATTGATGAAGCCAAGGCCATTTTGCGTGGCATGATAGGCAATATGCCAGATACCTTTGACGTGAAATCTGAGCTACCGGGGATTTCAACCCTGCCTAACATCATTGAGTTACGCAAATCTGCCGAAAACAACCCTTACTTGCAGCAGCTGATCACCGCAAAAGACAGTGCGGAAGCCAAATTAAAGCTGGAGCAAGCCTTGCGTTTCCCGGGCCTCACTTTGAAGTCTGACTTTACCCAAGACCCTGATCTGAACACCTTCAGGGTCGGCGTGGTGGTGCCATTACCGGTATGGAACCGCCGCGAAGGCCAGATTGCGCAAGCTGCCGCAGGCATTGATGAAGCAGATGCCAATATCAAGCTACAACAACAGATACTGCGCAAAGAGATTGATAGCGCTTATCAGCGCACAGTGATTGCCAGCAACCAGCTCAAAGTCTTTGAGAATGGCTTGTTGCAACAATCAGAAGCGACTCTGAGTCGCGCAGAAGCCGCCTATAAGTTCGGAGAGCGCGGCATCCTGGAATACCTGGATGCACAACGCGTCAATCGTGATGTCAGACGTGACTATCTGATTGCCAAATTCGATTATTTTTTCAGTGTATTGCAAATCGAACGCTTCATCGGTTCGGATTTGGTTCAACCATAAGGGGATGGTCATGTCTCGTATTTTATTCTCAACTTTGCTGACTGCCGCGCTGGCAGTCATGTCCACCGCGTGTAGCGAAAAGCCCGCTCCGGCCCCTGAAACCAAAGAAGTGGTCGACCCCAACCTGGTGACACTGACCAAAGAACTGGCCGCTAACGTGCGTACTGGTGCGGTAGAAGAGCTGGCGTTTATTGATACCTTACGCATTCCCGGCCGTATTCAGGTCGATGAACAGTACGAATCCAGAGCCGGTGCATCTATCACAGGCCGTATCAGCACGCTGGATGTGAATCTGGGCGATGAGGTCAAAGCAGGCCAGCGTTTGGCAACGATCAAAAGTACTGAACTGGCACAATACCAACTCAGCTATATTAAAGCCAGCCAGCAAATGCAGTTACAAACCAAAGCTGTAGACCGCGCCAAACAATTGCTCGAGGCAGATGTCATCAGCCTGGCAGAATTACAGCGTCGCGAAGGTGAACTGAATGCGGCGAATGCCGAACTCAACGCAGCCCGCGACCAGTTACTCGTTTTAGGGATGGCACCTGCCAGCATCTCGCAACTGGGTTTGCACAACAGCGGCATGTCGACCAGCCAGGTCAACTCTAAAATTACCGGTACTGTAATTGCACGTAAAGCCAGACTGGGCCAAGTGGTGGCGCCGGCAGAAGAGCTGTTTGTCGTTGCTGACTTATCACACGTGTGGGCCGTGGCAGAAATCCCTGAGCAGCAAATTGCGCATATTAAAGAAGGCCAATCGCTGGATATTGAGGTGCCTGCGCTGGACGATGCCGAACTGACAGGCACGCTGGCTTTTGTCGGTGATATTGTGAACCCGGCCACACGTACCGTGATGGCGCGCGCCAATATTAGCAATGACAAAATGCTGCTCAAACCTGACATGCTGATCACCATCTTACTCGAAGCCAAACCGGAGAAAGTGATTGCGATCCCCTCCACCGCGGTGGTACGTGAAAACAATGCCGACCATGTGTTTGTGCAAACCTTAAAACCAACCCAATACAAATTGCTGCCAGTCACCTTAGGGCGTACTTATCAGGGCAACAGAGAGGTGCTGCAAGGCCTGCAACCCGGCGATCAAATCGTGCTTGATGGCGCGTTTCATGTCAACAATGAACGCAAGCGCAAAGAGATGGAGTAAAGCATGATTGAATCGCTCATTAGAGGCGCGCTTAAGCAGCGCCTGATTGTGTTGGTCCTGGCTGTCGGTTTTATTCTTGCAGGCTTGTTTGCAGTTAAAAAATTATCTGTCGATGCTTTTCCTGATGTGACCAATGTGCAGGTCATGATCGCCACACAGGCCACCGGCAAATCCCCGGAAGAAGTCGAGCGGTTTATCACTGTACCGCTGGAAATCGCCATGACTGGTTTGCCCGGCCTGACTGAAATGCGCTCGGTGAATAAAAATGCGTTGTCGCTGATCACGCTGGTCTTTACTGACAGCACCGACGTCTATTTTGCTCGCCAACTGGTGATGGAGCGTTTGATGGAGGTAATGGAGCGTATGCCGCAAGGTGTGACGCCCATCCTCGGACCGGTCTCGACCGGTTTGGGTGAGGTCTATCAGTTCACGCTGGATAAACCCGATGACGGTAAAAAAGCGCTGACCCAGGCCGACCTGACAGAACGTCGCGCTATCCAGGACTGGGTAGTGCGCCCGTTGCTGCGCGGTATACCTGGCGTGGCTGAAATCAACTCGCAAGGCGGCTACGTCAAGCAATATCAGGTGCTGGTCAACCCGGACCGCATGACGCACTTTTCGATCAAACTCAAAGATGTCTATGAAGCCTTGGCGCGCAATAACGCCAACAGTGGCGGCGGTATTTTGCCGCATTATGCCGAGCAGTACCTGATTCGCGGTGTGGGTCTGGTGCAAAACCTGGACGACATCCGCAACATGGTGCTCAAGGAAGAGAACGGTATTCCGGTCTACATCCGCGATGTGGCAGAAGTGACTATTGGCCACGAAGTGCGGGTCGGCGTCGTGCTTAAAAACGGTGACACCGAATCCGTCGGCGGCATTGTGATTATGATGCGTGGTGGCAACGCCAAAGAAGTGGTCAGCCGTATCAAAGCGCGCGTTGAAGAAATCAACAGCAAAGGCATGTTGCCACACGGCTTGCAAATTGTGCCCTACTATGACCGTAGTGAGCTGGTCGATGCCGCGCTACATACAGTGACCAAAGTGCTGATTGAAGGCATTATCCTGGTGATTGTGATTTTGTTCCTGTTTTTGGGCGATGTACGCTCCAGCCTGATTGTGGTCGGCACGTTGATACTAACGCCGCTGATTACTTTCATGGTGATGAATCACTATGGTATTTCTGCCAACCTGATGTCATTGGGCGGCCTGGCGATTGCCATTGGCTTAATGGTCGATGGTTCTGTGGTGGTGGTGGAAAACACCTTTCACCACCTGGGTCACCGCAAAGACGAAAGCCGCATTCGGGTGGCGCTAGAAGCAGCGACTGAAGTGGCAACGCCAGTGCTGTTTGGCGTCGGCATCATCATTCTGGTGTTCTTGCCATTGATGACGCTAGAAGGCATGGAAGGCAAAATGTTTGCGCCTTTGGCCTACACCATCGCCATTGCGCTGTTTGTGTCTCTGGTCTTGTCGCTGACGTTGACCCCTGCCCTATGCTCATACGTGCTCAAAGGCGGCAGTGGCGACGACACCAAACTGATACAAGCCATCAAGCGGCCCTATTTATCGGCGCTAAACTGGGTGCTAGACAATGAGAAAAAAACCATTCTGGCGTCAGCATTGTTGTTTGTTGGTACGATCGCGCTGTTTCCGTTTCTGGGCACCTCATTTATCCCAGAAATGAAAGAGGGTTCTATTGTGCCCGGCATTAACCGCGTGCCGAATATCTCGCTCGAAGAATCCATGAAAATGGAAAACAAGGCGATGAAGCTCATCATGGAACAAGTGCCAGGCGTCAAATCAGCCATCTCCGGCTTGGGGCGTGGTGAAAGTCCGGCCGATGCGCAGGCACAAAACGAATCTACGCCGATTATCAGCCTCAAGCCACGTGCAGAATGGCCTGCAGGCTGGACCCAGGATGATATCGCTGAAAAAATGCGGGCCGTGCTAGAAAAATACATTCCTGGCGTGCAAATCATCATGGCGCAGCCGATTTCTGACCGTGTCGATGAGTTGCTGACCGGCGTACGTGCAGATGTGGCGGTGAAAATTTTTGGAGAAGATTTGGATGCACTTAAACAAAAGGCAGACGAAATCGCCAAGATTGCCGGTTCGGTCAAAGGCGCAACTGAAATCAAGGTAGAAAAAGTCTCAGGGCAGCAATACCTGAATATCACCATCGACCGTCAGGCGATTGCCCGCCATGGCATCAATGCGTCGGATGTGCATGACGTGATTGAAACGGCGATTGGCGGCAAGATTGCGACCGAGATTTTTGAAGGCCAGCGCCGTTTCTCAGCCGCCGTGCGCTATCCGGAATCGTTCCGCAATAACGAAGAGGCTATCCGCAATATTATGCTGACCTCGCCTAACGGCTCACGCGTGGCCTTGGAAGATCTGGCCGACATTGAGATCAAAGATGGCCCGGCGCAAATCAGTCGTGAGTTAGCCAAACGTCGTATTGTGATTGGCGTCAACGTCAAAGACCGTGACCTCGGTGGGTTTGTGGCTGAGCTTCAGCAAGTGTTAGGACAAAAGCTGCAATTACCGGATGGCTATTATCTGGAGTACGGTGGCCAGTTCCAGAACATGGAGCGCGCCATGGGGCATCTGATGATCATTATTCCGGTCACGATTGCGGCGATTTTCTTTTTGCTGTTCTTGCTGTTCCAGTCATTGCGTTTTGCCACCATGATCATTCTGGTGCTGCCATTTGCATCGATAGGTGGCGTGATCGCCTTGTTTGTCACCGGCGAGTATTTGTCAGTGCCGGCGTCAGTTGGTTTTATTGCCTTATGGGGTATTGCTGTGTTGAATGCAGTGGTGTTGGTCTCGTATATCCGCACACTGCGTGAAGAGGGCCTGAGCCAACTAGAAGCGATCCGCAAAGGCTGCGCCCAGCGCTTTAGGCCAGTGATGATGACAGCGACCGTGGCCATGCTGGGGCTGGTGCCGTTTTTGTTCGCCACCGGCCCTGGCGCTGAGGTACAACGTCCATTAGCCATTGTGGTGATTGGCGGCCTGATTACCTCAACCCTGTTGACCTTGATTGTGGTACCCACACTCTATCGTAAGTTTGAAGAAAGCAAGATAGAGGCATAATGCCGACCCAGTGAGTCTATGCACAAAAGGATACTTTTATGAAAGAAATCAAAGCTGTCATACAACCGTCGCGATTGCCTAAGATACGTTCCGCCCTGCGTAATATCAAAGGCTTTCCCGGCATGTCTGTCAACAAAATGGAAGGTTGCGGCCCCCACTTGCAAAAGCCAAGTGTGGGTGTGCGCGAAGAGCTGACCGACTACAGCCCCAAAATGTATTTGTATATGGTCGTGCCGGATGAACTGGTGGAAGGCATCTTGCAGACCATCGTTGAAGTGGCACATACCGGCAATGTCGGTGATGGCATCGTCTGGGTGACGCCAGTGGAGCGCATGATCCGTTTATCGGAACAGATTATGGTACTTGATTAAAAGGCTGCTAGATTAAGAGCGTGCTGGATGAAGGTTTATAACTCGCGCCAGTCCAGCCCCTCTTGCTGATGGGCAATCTGCACCCAGTCACTGGCGCAGCCTAGTACTGAACTCAACGCCTGCTTAGCCAAAGCAGGCGTATTATTTTTTTCACTTAAATGCGCCGCCACCAGGTGCTTCAGTTTACTGTTATCCAACTGGGCGAGTAGCTGTGCGCTGGACTGATTATCTAGGTGCCCCAGCCAGCCGCCAACACGCTTTTTCAATGAGTGGGCATACGGGCCGCTACGCAACATCTCCAGGTCATGATTGCACTCGAGCAGCAACCCATCACACGCTTGCAACATCATCACAATATGTGGTGTGACGCTGCCGACATCCGTCAACACACCGAATTTACGTACCCCATCACCGAACACAAACTGCGCCGGTTCACGTGCATCGTGCGGCACCGGATATGGCTGTACCTCGATCTCTTGCAACGCAAAAGTCGTGTGGGCATCGATGATGTTAATCGTCACAGATTGTGCGGGCAGGTAGCGCTGGCACATGCTGTAAGTGCCATGCGTGAGCCAGACCGGGATTTGGTAACGGGCGGCTAGTTTGAACACCCCGCGCGCATGATCGTCATGCTCGTGCGTGACCAGAATGCCTGAAAGTTGTTCAGGTTGCAGCGACAGGCGCGCTAACCGTTGTACGGTTTCTTTGACGCTAAAGCCACAGTCAAGCAAAAGCCGGGTTTCCCCGGCCTCCACCACAGTGGCGTTCCCTGCGCTGCCACTGCCTAATGATGCAAATCGCACACCTGACCTCTGTTATTTCAGTTGCTCATACAACAGGGAAATAATACGGTTAGCCGTCGTCGACGTATTGCGTTTGTTATCTACCGTCAGCACGTACACATCAGTGGTGTCATCAGCGTTTTCCAGCACCTGAATACGGTATTGCTTGCTGGACTTGTCACCATCTGAGGTGCCTTTCCAGAACTTGGTTTTATCGCCAGGTTTCACTTCTGCTGGTGCCGCTGCTTTTTCGTCCTCATCGCTCCCCCAGAACTTCAGGCGCTCCAGCAAGCCTTTTTTCTGCTTGATCGGGTCTTCTGCATCAGTATCCGCATAACGCACATAAAAGATGCCTTCAGAACGATTTTTGTCTTCGGTGACAAAGCCAATACGATCCAGTGCCAAACCCACACGACGCCAGGCGCGGTCAAACGGCTCATTGAGTTTTAAAGTCACACTCTGGTCAGGCTCTTTAATCACATCAGCCCGTTTGTCAGAAGCGGCTTGCGTCATGACCTGATCTGCTTTTTGCTCATCCAGACCCAGCTTGACCATCATGCGGCGCAACAACTCAGCATCCAGGTCTGCGTCAAACTCCTGGCCAGCCGTATTTTTCTTGTCAGCGGCATCCGCACGATAACCCGTATCAATCACACCCAGCTGTGTAGTCACATAGTTTTTGCCATCATCCGGCGCCCCCGCCACCGTGCGATGCGTCATATAAATTTCGGTGGTGCCTTCTTTTTCACCACGCTCCAGCCGGGTGCGGAATTTGCGTCTGTCAGCAAAGCCGGATAACTTGTCCAGCCAGGCATCAAATTTTTCACCATAACCCCGGTTATCTTCTTTCGGTTTAATGGCATCTGACTGCAACCACTCGGTTTCAATCACACCCAGTTCCGGGTTTTCCACTTTCACCGCAAAGCCTTGATCCAGCCAGAAATCACGCACAATCGGCCAGATTTTTTCTGCCGGGGCATTCACCACCAGCCAGCGTTGTTGCCCGGCTTTGACCATGCGCACATTTTTCATATCGGCCAACACGGGTTGCGGGCCATTTTGCTCTTGCGCATCCTGATTCTGGCTGTAAGCGGAATAACTGGTACTACCGGGCACGTTGTAGGTGCTGCTGGTGCGTACAGAGGTCAGGTCAGGAGGCACTTCCAGCGGCTTGGAGCGCCCTGCGCCCTTGTAGTCCGAGCTGTTATTCATAAACGGGATAGAATCACAAGCAGCCAGCACTGTGACCAGGCTGACCAACACCGCCCGTTGTAACCAAACATGATTCATGTATTTCACTTATTTCACCCTAAATTAGTCTTAGCCCACTGAAGCGGCAATCTCGGCCTGCTGCATGGCGCTGCGTAATACTGCATGATATTGGCTGGACAAATTAACCAGCGGCAAACGAATGCCGGTCGCAATCAAGCCCATTTGCTGTAATACCCATTTCACTGGAATCGGATTTGCCTCGACAAACAATTTTTGATGCAGGGCAAACAATTTCGCGTTCGCTGCTTTGGCGGCAGCAATGTCGCCCTTCAAGGCATGCACACACATCTCGTGCATCAATTTTGGCGCCACATTGGCGGTGACTGAAATCACGCCTTTACCGCCTAGCAACATCAAGGCGAGTGAGGTCGCATCATCGCCGCTGTAGACAGCGAATTCGGCAGGCACACGCAACAACAAATCAGTACCGCGCTCAATGCCGCCGGTGGCGTCTTTAATGCCCACAACATTCGGCACCTGGGCCAAACGTACCACTGTATCGTTGGTTAAATCGCAGCCGGTACGGCCAGGCACATTGTATAAAATTTGTGGAATGGCAACCGCCTCGGCGACCGCTTTAAAATGCTGATACAAGCCCTCTTGTGAAGGCTTGTTGTAGTAAGGCGCAACCAGCAGGCAGGCATCGGCACCCAGGCTTTTGGCTTTGGCTGTCAGTTCAATCGCCTCGGCGGTCGAGTTAGCCCCGGTACCGGCAATCACCGGCACACGCTTGGCCACATGCTCAACCGTGGTTTTAATCAGCAGACAATGTTCGTCAACATTCACGGTGGGCGACTCGCCGGTGGTGCCAACGATGACGATGCCATCGGTGCCAGCATCGACATGAAAATCGATCAGCTTTTTGAGCGCGTCCAGATCCAAACGACCATCTTCAAACATCGGGGTCACGATTGCGACCAAACTGCCCGTAAACATACCTAGCGCCATTCAATAATAAAGCGAATATTTTAACTGATTATGCGTCTGAACGCCAAAGAAGCCGTCTATCATGCCAGCGTGGCCTGTCAAGCCATCGTCAAACAGGCTTTCAGTTATAATGACAGCCTTTGCAACAGGGATTGAATAGCGTTTTTGCCAGGGTAATATGCAGACGACACGCCGACTCACGCAGGAGACATTAATTGCGCAGATTGATACCCTGCTGCCGCAAACGCAGTGCCGCCAATGTGGCTATGACGGCTGCAAACCCTATGCGACGGCTATCGCCAATGGTGAAGCAGACATCAATCAATGCCCGCCAGGCGGAGACGCAGGGATACACGCATTGGCCGCCTTACTGCAACGCCCCTACCAGCCGTTAAATCTCGCCCATGGCGTGACCAAACCCAAAGCCGTCGCGGTGATTGATGAAGCCACATGCATCGGTTGCACCCTCTGCATCAGCACTTGCCCGGTCGATGCCATCCTCGGCGCCGCCAAATTGATGCATACCGTCATCAGCCAGGAATGTACCGGTTGTGAGCTATGCCTGCCGCCCTGCCCGGTCGATTGCATCAGCATGCACATGGTGGCTGGCCGTGCACTGGCGATGAATGCTGAGGAGGCAACCCTGGCGCGACGCCGTCATGAGCAGCGAAACTACCGGCAGGCGCTTGAAAAACACCACAAAACCCAAACCTATCACAAGCCAGCCACTGCAGACACTAGCAATGTGCAAGCTGAGGCGGCAAACACCAACGCAGAGGCTCTTAAAAAAGCAGCGATCGCCGCCGCGATGGCACGAGTCAACGCACTGAAAGCAGGTTGAGCCTGGCTGTAATCAACGAATTTTTGATATGAATGCCCAAAAACGACTGGCGATTTTCGAGAGATTGGCACAAGCCATCCCTAACCCCACCACAGAGCTGGAGCATGGCTCGACCTTTGAATTACTGATTGCAGTAATTTTGTCGGCGCAAGCGACTGACAAAGGCGTGAACATCGCCACACGCAAACTGTTCAAAGTTGCCAACACACCTCAAGCCATTCTCGACCTCGGTCTGGAAGGCCTGGAGAGCTATATTAAAACCATAGGCCTGTACCATGCCAAGGCCAATAATGTGCTCAAATGCTGTCAGCAATTGCTGGAGTTGCATGGTGGCGAAGTGCCAGATACCCGCGCGGCGCTTGAGGCGCTGGCCGGTGTTGGCCGCAAAACAGCCAACGTCATTCTCAACACAGCCTTTGGTCAACCCACCATTGCCGTCGATACGCATCTGTTTCGCGTCGGCAATCGCACCAAACTGGCGCTAGGTAAAAATGTGCTCGAGGTAGAGCAACGTTTTTTAAACACCACCCCCAAGTCATTTTTAAAAGACGCGCATCATTTGTTAATTTTGCATGGCCGCTACACCTGCACGGCGCGCAACCCCAAGTGTGGCGAATGTTGCATCGCCGACTTATGTGAATTTCAAGACAAGCAAATACACCCGGTTAAACCGCCGGCAGAGAGTTAACCATGGCCTTATTCAACCCTAGTCGCGATGAAGTACGCCAATTTTTCTTTGACGCTTGGTCAAAATTTAAGCAACAAAACACACTGACAGACCTCGAAAAAATGGCGGTGAGCATTATGCATATGCACCCGGAATACC
>CAYPZE010000025.1:271-18977 GCA_964415305.1 uncultured Methylotenera sp. | reverse complement strand
CGGACTATCAGGCCGTTGTGACTGAATCACTTTTTTGGGTAAGGTCGGCTCAGCCTTCGGCTTTAGCTTGGGTTTGGGCTGCGGCACCGGCGGTGGTGGTGGCGTTTCTGGGGGAGGCGACACTTGCGGTGTTTTAGGCACGGGCAAGCCTAAGTCCAGCACAATATTCAACGGCTCTTGCGCAGGCTCCTCGAGCGGCTTGAGTAAGTCGAGCAAAAATCCCCAGAACAGAATCGCGTGAAACAACAGCGACAGCAGCACTGCCCACATCAGACGAGCCGGGATATGCAACACGCGGTCGCGTTGCTTGGGCTTTAGCCAGTTTGGCGTACTAAAGGGTTCAAAAGGAGAAGGCTGCATTAACTGAATGAATTAAAGTAGCGGACGTCACACATCACGATTGTAGTTCGAGCCAGAGTTTTTCAAGACGTTTGATTGAGACAGGATAAGGGGTTCTTAATTCCTGCGCAAATAATGATACACGCAACTCTTGCAACTGCCACGCAAAGTCTTGTAACGGGTTGGTTACAGGCAAATGTGCCTTGCGTAATTGATCTATTTTTTGCTGCCAGCGTTGCTCCAGTTGCATCAGCGCCTGTGCGTGACGGCCATCACGTTCTATGCTGGTTGGATATTTATCAATGCGCATTTTAATCGCCTTGAGGTAGCGCGGCAGATGCGGCAATTGTTCCCACGGTGTTTGGCTAAAAAAGCCGTGGTAAAGCATGCCTTGTAACTGCTGTTCACATTCGCGTTTGATTTTTTGCGTCACCGGCGTCATTTTTTGTAACGCGGCCACCAGTATTTGATACTCATTGGCGATCAGTTGCGCCTGCCGCGTCAACGCCTCGGTCACCGCAGGCAAGCGTGTGCGCGCACGCGCTTTCAGTTGCATAAACGCGGCATTGGTGCGCGGCAACTCATCCTCGGCAATAAACGCGCGGTCGGCAATCGCTTGCAACATGTCTTCGCGTAATTGGTCCGGGTTCATGATGGCACGTAACAGCAAGGCGTACTGGTTAAAGCCCGGCAAGCCTTTTTCCAACTGCTTGATTTGCTCTTTAAGCTCAAAGCACATTAAGCGGCACACGCCTTTGCGATGCGAGGCAGCCGCCTCTTCTGCCGTATCAAACAGCTTCACTGCCACGCTATCAATCGTGTCCTCCAGCCCGGGGTACCCGGTGAGCTGGCGGCCATCTTTGCTAAAGGTCAGGGTTTGCGGCAAGTCACCAAAATCCCATTGCTTGAGGCCAGACTTCTCAATGCCGGGCGAACCAGTTCTAAAGGTCAACTGCGCGGCAGAACCGAGTTGTTTTTTAAGCAGATGCCAATCGCGGCCCATGCCCAATTCGCGGCCTTTTTCATCCACCACGCTAAAATTCATCAAGTGATGCGGGTCCAGGCCCCCCAGGTTGAATTCTTCTGGCTTTAATTTCAAGCCGGTTTTGTGCTGAATAAACTCAGCCAAGGCCTGCAACAATGACTGCTGCGCATTTTTCACTTCGAGAAAGCCAGTCACAAACTCCGGCACCGGCACACACACCCGGCGCAGTGTTTTCGGCAAGGCTTTAATCAGCGCGGTGACCTTGTCGCGCACCATGCCAGGCACCAGCCACTCCGTCACCGTCGCATCCAGTTGATTGAGCAATGCCAGCGGAATTGTCGCCGTCACGCCATCGAGCACATGGCCGGGTTCAAAGCGGTATTTGAGCGGCACGGTTTCGCCGTCTATAACCATCTGCTCCGGAAACTGTACCTCGGTAATGGCACTGGCACCGTGACGCATCAGCGACTCGCGCGTCAGATATAACACTTTGGGGTTACTCTTTTCCGCATCCTGCCGCCATTTTTCAAACGCAGCACCGTTATAAATACGATACGGCGCTTGTTGACCAGGCTCCGCGATCGGCGGCACCACTTTGTCGTAAAACACAAATAACTGGTATTCATCCACCAGCACGTCCTGGCGGCGCGCCTTATGTTCTAATGCCTCAACGTCGGCGATCAAGCGGCGATTCGCTTCAAAAAATGGCGCACGCGTATCGAACTCCATATTCGCCAGTGCTTCACGGATAAAAATCTCACGTGATTCGGTCGGGTTAATCGGCCCGTAATGCACCCGGCGTTTAGGCACAATGGTCAGGCCATACAAACTCACGCGCTCCCAGGCTACCACCTGTGCGGTTTTTCTATCCCAACGCGGGTCGGTATAGTCACTTTGCGTGAGGTCACGGCTGCCACCCTCATTGGCAATCGGCTCTATCCAGTCCGGGTCAATTTTTGCGACCACTCGAGCATATAACTTGGTGGTATCTACCAGCTCGGCCGCCATCACCCACTTGGGGCGGTTTTTCTTCAGTGCGGAGCCTGGCGCAATGGTAAAACGAATGCCACGCGCGCCCGCATAGGTCTCGCTGTCGCCATCTTTAAAGCCAATATTACCCAGCAAGCCAGACAATAAAGCACGGTGCACCTGCTCGTAGCTGGCCTCTTTATCGCTACGCTTAAAGTCCATCTCCTCGACCATATCGAGCAGTTGCGCATGCAACTCGCGCCACTCTTTCAGACGCAAGAAAGACAAAAAGTTTTGATGGCATTGGTTCAGCAAGTCACGGTTAGACTTTTTGGTTTTAAGCGTCTGCTCGTACCAATCCCACAGCTTGAGATAACTCATAAAGTCGGAGTCATCGGCTTTAAACTTGGCATGCGCGCTGTCTGCCGCTTCGCGTTTATCCATGGGCCGTTCGCGTGGGTCCTGCATGCTCAACACGCTGGCAATAATGAGGATTTCGCGTAAACAGCCTTCTTTTTTTGCTGCAATAATCATGCGCGCCACGCGTGGGTCCAGCGGCAAGCGTGCCATCTGCCGCCCCAGCTCGGTGATCTCGCGTCGCTCGGTCACTGCGCCCAGTTCTTGCAGCAACTGATAGCCATCGCTAATCAAGCGAGATGACGGCGCCTCAATAAACGGGAACTCGGCGACATCGCCCAGGCGCAAATCGGCCATGCGCAAAATCACACTGGCCAGTGAGCTGCGCAGAATTTCTGGGTCGGTAAACGCCGGCCGCTGGTTAAAGTCTTCTTCAGAATACAAGCGCACGCAAATGCCGTTAGACACGCGGCCACAACGCCCCGCCCGCTGCTTGGCGGCTGCCTGCGAGATTTTTTCAATCTGCAATTGCTCGACCTTGGCGCGCGGGCTGTAACGATTCACGCGCGCCAGACCAGCATCAATCACATATTTAATGCCCGGCACCGTCAGCGACGTCTCGGCCACGTTGGTCGCCAGCACAATACGACGCTTGCCGCTGGGGCGGAAAATCTTTTGCTGGTCTTCTATGCTCAGCCGCGCAAACAGCGGCAAAATCTCAATCGAGTTCAGTTTGGGCGAACGGCCCTGGTATTTACGCAAATGGTCAGCCGTATCGCGGATTTCACGCTCACCAGGCAAGAACACCAGAATATCGCCATCGCCTAAACGCAATAAATCCTCGGCTGTGTCGAGGATGGCGTCTTCCATCACCTCTTCCTCGTCATCTTCTTCCAGCCAGCGTGTTTCGGTACGCGGCGGCTTGCGCTTGATGCCCATCAGGTCCTGCGCGAAACGGTCGATGTCATCAAGGCCATCATCCACCGGCACTTCCACCGCCACCATCGTGGTTTTGTTGCCCAGCGGACGGTAGCGGATTTCAACAGGATAAGTACGGCCACTCACCTCAATCACCGGCGCGCCATTGAAATGGTTAGAGAATCGATCCGCGTCAATCGTCGCCGAGGTGACAATGATTTTCAAATCCGGCCGCTTGGGCAGCAACTGCTTGAGATAGCCTAAAAGGAAATCAATATTCAGGCTGCGCTCGTGCGCCTCATCGATAATGATGGTGTCATAACCATTGAGAAACTTGTCGCTCTGCGTCTCCGCCAGCAAAATGCCATCCGTCATCAGCTTGACGTAACTACTCTCGGACAACTTATCGTTAAAGCGCACCTTGTAGCCCACCGCTTCACCCAGCGGACTTTTAAGCTCCTGCGCAATACGCGAAGCCACCGAGCGCGCCGCAATCCGGCGCGGCTGCGTATGGCCAATCAAGCCACCGACACCGCGACCGAGTTCTAGGCAAATTTTAGGTAGCTGCGTGGTTTTACCCGAGCCCGTTTCACCACACACAATCACCACCTGATGCTTGGCAATCGCCGCCGCAATCTCGTCTTTCTTGCCGCTTACAGGCAATTCCTGCGGATATTCAGGCCTTGGCAATGCCGCCAATCTGGCTTGCAAACGCTGCTGCGAAGCCTGCACTTTATGTGCAATCTCCACCAGAGATTTATCAACAGGTTTGTTCTGTTTTAACGCTTCTTTAAGCTGCTGCAAGCGACGCTTGAGCGGAAAACGGTCGGCCAGCATGCACTGGGAAAGTTGTTTTTCGACCTGGGTAATGAGTTGGATTGGAGAGATGGCGGTCATAGGGTGGGATTTTAACATGGCATACCAACAGGGATGCAGCATGGTAGCTTACGATTGGCTGAATTTGCGCTGTTTCATGCATTGTTTTTCGCCTCTCGGCGAGTCACTTTCTGGTGCTTGTCCCCGAGAGAGTAACCAAAGAGGACGACACCCAGCCATCACGGCCTTCGGCTTCCTTGCGTTGCTCAACCTAGGACTTTCGTCCGTTAACGGACTTCACGTGGGCGCCCATCGAAACTCGCCCTAGCGGCTTGCAAAAAACGCAAGCCACCGCGGAACTTGAACAGACGATGGCCGACTACCACCACTTTCTCTCCGCTACTCAGCGTGATGGAATGGGATTCTTCTCATTTAAGTAGCAGCGTGAAGGTTTGGACGGTTTAAAAACCAGATTCTTTTTTCTTCTTTGTTTAATTTAGAAACGATGGCAGTCGCATGGTGTTCGGGGTCCCCATCTGACGCGCCGAGCAACGCAGGATTGACGGGGGCCTTCGGCAAGCAACTGTTTGAGTCCCGCAACAAGCCACGTTCTGTGTGGCTTGTCAGGACGAGTTTTTGATTGACGCCCGGCAAGCCGAGTAGCACAGGAAACAAGCGGAAGCTGGGGTGCATTTCTTTTGGTTACTTGTTCTTTGGGCAAGCAAAGAAAAGTAACTCGCCTAGAGGCGAAAAGAAACGTACCCCAATACTGTCGCCTCAAAACAAAAGAATTACTTTCTAACGCATTCTTCCACCCCGGTATTCCCGCCTTTAAACCCCGGTTCAAAATAAAACTTTCTAAAGCTTAATTGCCCTTTGGCATTTTTCTTGAACTCAGCAATGCCGGTGCCATAATCATGCGTTTTGCCGCCATATTCGCCATTTTCTGCTGGTAAGGCAAAATGCATGGCCGCATGCATGCCATGCGCCGCGGCGTGACCTTTGTAGATGCCGTAGTCAGGCACTTCGAGCTGGAAGTCGTAACTGGCATCTGCGCCCTTACTATGCTCTGGGCGTAATTTCATGGTCACCGTCCCAGTATATTTGCCTTCGTGCGCATCGTCGCCGGTGCAGGCGTACACACCGCTTAAATCCAGCGCGTAGGCATTGGCTGCTACCCAGCAACTTAAAAGTCCTGCGAACCACTTCATATGTTTTCCTTTATCTATTCAGACGGGCGGATGCGCAAAAAACTGGCAAATTTTGGTTTGCCCGTGTTGGTGACATCACGGTAAGTATAAGTAACCTGACAGCCGATTGGCGGTGGATGCGCGCGCTCGGCGTCACTGAATCCGGTGCCCAATTTAAAACGAATGCCAGTCGGCGTTTCTACCAATAACGCGCCCATTTTACCTTGGTATTTGCCTTTGCCAGGCACATGGGCGATCACTTTGGCCTCTGCATCGAGTTGTGGTTTGAGTTTGAGCAAAACCTGGCTGCGGCCGGTGAGGTATGGTGCATCGGCGCGGTGGAGCATCAGGCCTTCGCCACGTTTGGCCACAACCTGCGCCAGAGTACGTTTAAGCGCTTGCCTGTCTTTGACCCTGAACTGTGGCAAGCTTTTGAGATAAGGGCTGCGCGCATGTTTGACGACCTGGACAATCTGCTGCGCACGCCGGCTGAAATCGCCTTCGGCGTCCGGCAACTCAAATACATAATAAGCCACTTGTCGCCAGGCGGCGTCATTTGGTTGCGTTTGCCTGACGGTGGAGGATAGTTGCTCAAATTTGCCACGGCCTAGCCATAACTCGCCATCCAATGGTGTTGCAGGAAACGCTTGTGTAAACCAGGCCGGGGCATGAATGGGATGGCCCTGGCGGCTGTTGAATTGCTGTCCATCCCAGATGGCACGAATGCCATCCAGCTTTTCGCTGACCAGGTAATCCTGCACATGAATATCGTCATGGTAAATCTGTGCCAGCAAAATGGCTGGGGCTTGGGCGTAGCTGTATGCAACCAGCGAGAAAAGGTAAACAAACAGGTAGTACTTTGCTCGCGCTAGCATGACGCCTCCAATTGTTAAAATAAATTAACAATTTAAAGTTACAGAATGCCAGTGATAAAAGCAATGATTATTGTCGGAGAGCCAGTGACTAGAGCAGTTGGCACCACAACTTGTCGTGATGCATGACGTCCATCCACAAGGCGACCACGCTGAGCGCAATTAGTAACACGCCGCTCAAGCGCATGCCGGTTGACTCTTTAAACCAGGCCGGCAGACTGCTACGCCAGAGGACAGGCGCCAGCGCCAGCACAGTGGCGGACCCGCAAGCAAATGCCATCATGACCAATGCACCTTGTAACCATTGCGATTGCAAGGAGGCCAGCATCACGGCCGAATAGAGTAAACCGCATGGCAACAACGCCCAGATCATGCCGGTGAATACAAAGCCAAGTTTGGCATGCTGGGTGCGCTGTTTGATCCAGGCCCACACCTGTTGCGCCCGCTGTACGGCCCATTGTGGCTGTTGCCCGGTGACCAGCAATAACACGCCCCAGGCAAAAATCAGGGTGTGTGAGAACGTCCACAAAGGCTGGAACACATGGCTCTGGTTGGATAACCAGGCCAGGCCGCGCAGGCTTTCTGCGGCGATCGCGCCCAGCATGCCGTAACCCAGCATGCGCCCCAGGTAAAAACTCCACGGAATGGTCTTGATAACACGTAGCGGAATCGAACGGAACTGGCTGGTGTTAACTGAAGACTGCATGGCGCCGCAAGCCGCACCACACATGGCAATGCAATGCGGGCCGCCTGCCAGCCCCATGACGAAGGCGGTCAGGAGTAAGCTGGCTAACATGCCGAGAGTTTAAAGGATTTTGGAAAACCTTGCACGATTGGCATCGTGCTGCAAATAACGGTCAAACACCATAGCGATGGCGCGCACAAAATACCAGCCCATCTCAGTCACTTTCAGGCCGTCGTCTTCCAGCACGACCAGGCCCTGCTTCACTTTTTCAAGCAGTTGTTGAATCTCTAACTGAAAGTAATCTCTGAAATTAATCATGTAAGAAAGCTCTATCGACTCATAGCTGAGCTCACCATGGCACATGATGGCCATAATTACCGCACGCCGAATCAGGTCATCCCGGCTCAATGCCAACCCACGCACAATCGGCAACTGGCCCTGGTCTAAAAAGTCATAATACTCTTCCAGCGTTTTAGCATTCTGGCTATAAGTAGCGCCCATTTTACCAATGGCTGACACACCGAGTGCCAGGATGTCCTGATCGGCCATGGTGCTGTAACCCTGAAAGTTACGATGCAACCTGCCCTGTTGTTTAGCAATCGCCAGTGAGTCTTCAGGCAAGGCAAAATGGTCCATGCCAATATACACATAGCCTGCCTGCATCAATTGCTGAATCGCCTCTGACAGCATTTGAATTTTATCGACCGCATTGGGTAACTCATCTTGCAGAATACGACGCTGCGGTTTAAACCGTGACGGCAAATGCGCATAGCCATAGAGGGCAATGCGGTCAGGGCGCAGGGTGGTGATTTTGGCAATGGTCTCGCGAAACGTCGCCGGGGTTTGCTTGGGCAAGCCATAAATCAAGTCGGCATTAAGCGACTGGTAGCCCATGTCGCGCGCCTGTTGCATCAAGGTATCGACTTGTTCATAAGACTGCACTCTATGCACGGCCTGTTGCACCTCAGCGTCAAAGTCTTGCACGCCAAAACTCAGGCGGTTAAAGCCCAGGTTACGCAAATGCTGCAAGCGCTGCTGGTTGACCGTACGCGGGTCAATTTCGATGGAATACTCGCCCTCTGGGTTGAACACAAAGGCTTTTTTTAACATCTGCACCAGGCGGGTGAGCTCTTCGTCATTGAGAAAAGTCGGCGTACCCCCGCCCAAATGCAGCTGATTCACGGCCTGCGCCTGCGAAGATTTGTCCAGATGTAAATTAAGCTCGCGTTGCAGGTAATTGAGGTAAATGGCGCCCTGCTCATAGCGCTTGGTGACGATTTTATTGCAGGCACAATAAAAACACAGCGACGCACAAAACGGGATATGCACATAGACGGAAAGTGGCTGTGTCCAGTTGCTGATATTGCGCTGCTCTGCCGCCTTGACATAGGCCGCGGCATCAAACGCCTCGACAAAGCGGTCTGCCGTCGGGTATGAGGTGTAGCGCGGTCCCGACACATCATAGCGTTCGATATGCGCCTGGGTAATCATCAACGGTTGTTTCATGGTCTCTAGCAAGTTCTTTCCTATCGGCACAAGCGAGACATCGCGTCCCGGGAGTCATTGATGGCTACTTTGCCATAAAGCAACCCATGACTTCTTGATGCATATCAAATAGTCCCGTGCGCGAGGCGTGCATAATGCAAGGTACTATAATAGGGAAGAGTAAAAAGCATCATGTTCAATGCCATTGCAGCACATGAAATCACCTCGCATGAAATCCATCCTCAGGAAGCGTATAATCAGTCGCAAGATCAACGACTGCCAAGGACCGCCCCCATGCAAGCCGAATCCAGCTTCAAGGTCGCCTGCTCCAATTGCAACTTGCGTGAGCTGTGCCTGCCGATAGGCTTAAGCACGGACGAGATGAATCAACTCGATGGCATGGTTGCCACCAGAAAAAAGGTCAAACAAGGCGGTCACCTGTTTAGCAGCGGCGATCCGTTTACTACCCTTTATGCGATTCGGACTGGCTTCTTTAAGACTTGTGTGGTGTCTGAAGATGGCCGCGAGCAAGTCACAGGCTTTCAAATGGCAGGAGAAATTATGGGCCTGGATGGCATTGTCAGCGACAAGCATAATTGCAATGCGATTGCACTTGAAGATGCCGAGGTCTGTGTGATGCCGTTTAACCACGTAGAAGACCTATCACGCCAAATCCCCATGTTGCAACGCCATGTGCATAAAATCATGAGCCGCGAGATTGTGCGCGAAAATGGGGTGATGATGTTGCTGGCCAATATGCGTGCCGAAGAACGACTGGCCGCGTTTCTGCTTAACTTGTTGCAACGTTTGCATGCGCGCGGCTACTCAAAAAGTGAGCTGATTTTGCGCATGACGCGTGAAGAAATCGGCAGCTACCTAGGCATGAAACTAGAAACGGTCAGCCGCACCTTCTCCAAGTTTAGTGACGACGGCATCATTGAAGTCAAACAGAAAAATATCCGCATTCTGGATCACGAAAAACTGAAAACGATCTTTAACGCTAGCACCTGCTAAGCCATTTAAAGCCCGGCAATATGGAGCCTCTGGCGCTATTTGAGGCCTTAAAGGCTCTCGCAGGCACACACGCATGGCGCTATATCTACCCGGTATGGTCGCGCCGGGCACAAGGCATCTCTATCGGCATCAATCTGCACCCCAACCACAGCTGTAACTGGCATTGCCTGTATTGCCAGGTGCCGGGCTTACAACGCGGCCCCTCGCCTGTGATTGATGTGTGTGGCTTGCAACAAGAACTGACCGACTGCCTGCACTGGCTCGGCCAGCAAATACAAGCTACGCGCACGCTGCGCGATTGCGTGCAAGACATTGCTTTTGCTGGCGATGGCGAACCAACCACCTCGCCACAATTCCCTGAAATATTAGCCATGCTGGCTCACCTGCTGCAACAACGCAGCACGGACGATCGCCCTGCCAATGTACGGCTGATTACCAATGGCAGCCAGTTACAACATGCGCACGTACAGCACGCACTCAAGCAGTTACATGCATTAGGCGGTGAAGTCTGGTTTAAAGTAGATGCGAGCAATGATGCAGAGATGTGGGCGATCAACGCTACGCGTTTGCCATTGTCACTGCATATGCAACGCTTAAAGGTTTGCTGCGCCTTGTGCAACACCTGGGTGCAAACTGCCGTGGTCAGTAGAAAAATGAGTAGCGAAATCACCACCACACCGTCACTAGAAGCTTATTTGCAGGCACTATTGCCGTTCAAGCAGCAGATAAAAGGCATTCTGCTTTATGGCATTGCCAGACCGAGTCAGCAAGACAGGCAAGGTTGCCTGCAAGCCACACCGGCTGTGATATTAGAGCAGTTCGCTGAGACATTGCGCACGCAAGGCTTCTGCGTGCGCCTATTCGTTTGAAGTGAGTAAAAACGTTACTCTTCGGCCGGTTTGAGGCCAGTCTGTGCATGGTTGCGTGCCTGAATAGCCGGTGCCATAGACTGATCTTGCATATCATGGCCTTGCGCATCCAGTGTTTTATTGATTTCTATGCCCTTGCGGTAGTAGTCGTCAATGGCTGGATCCGGATGCGTAATCGCCAGATATAAGGTGATAAAAGACGCCACCACCACCAGCGACGGTCCGCCAATAATCAGCCAGACATACGCATTCTGATACCATTTTTGCTCAGCTTGCAACGGCGCTGCCTTGAGTGCTGCTTGAGAATTACTCATTCTAAATACTCCATGTTTCTGACGCTTTAATTGCTGGGCACGATAAAGACTGACTTCTCTTTTACCGTGTCTTGAGACTCAATGTCCGTCATTTCAAAATAGATTTTGTGCGAACCGGCGCTGGTCACGCCATCCGGCAGTTGCAGCTCGACGATCACGTTACGTGTTTCAAAAGGTTTAAGCGCTTTGAAGGGCTCGTTATTGTTGTCTGAAATATGCACATCCAAGTCTGGCAGACCCGTCACCTTCAAGGTGTAATCGCGCGGGGATTCGGTATCGTTTTCTAGCTTGAGGTTATAAACGTTCTCAATTTTGCCCGCATCGGTATAGCGTGCCAACATCGCGCGGTCACGCAACACGTCTAGCCTGAAGTCTGGTTTGAAGTACAAGCTAACCACCATACCCACGGTTAAAGCCAGCAGAATCGCGGTGTAAACCAGCACCCGTGGACGCAGCAGGCGGCGCCACATTTGCTGGCGGCTCCAGCGGTTGTCCAGCCCATTTTGCGTGGTATATTTGATCAGGCCTTTGGCATAGCCCATTTTATCCATCACATCGTCACAGGCATCAATACAGGCACCACAGCCGATACACTCATATTGCAAGCCGTTACGGATGTCGATACCAGTTGGGCATACCTGCACGCAAATACTACAGTCTATGCAGCTACCCAGACCGTTGGCGTTTTCACCCACTTTTTTAGAGCGTGAACCACGTGGCTCACCGCGTGCCTCATCGTAAGTCACCGTCATGGTGTCGCCGTCAAACATCGCGCTCTGAAAACGCGCATAAGGGCACATATATTTACATACCTGCTCACGCATATAGCCGGCGTTACCATAAGTCGCAAACCCGTAAAAGCAAATCCAGAAGGTTTCCCAACCGCCTAATTGCCACTCAACAATGGCAGGCACCAGTTCGCGGATGGGTGAAAAGTAGCCCACAAACGTGACGCCAGTCCATAAACCAAACGTGATCCAGGCAAATTGCTTGAGGGATTTACGGCTAATCTTGTTCAGGTTCCACTTGCTGTCGTCCAGGCGCATGCGGGCAATGCGGTCACCTTCTATCTTGGTTTCCATCCACATATAGATTTCGGTGTACACCGTTTGCGGACAGGTATAGCCACACCATAAGCGCCCGGCCACCGCGGTAAACAGGAACAACGCCAGGGCGGAAACGATCAGCAAAAATGAGAGATAAATCAGATCTTGCGGATGAAAAATCAGACCAAAAATATAAAAGCGCTTGGCCTCGAGGTCAAACAGCATGGCCTGGCGGCCGTCCCACTGCAACCACGGCACGCCGTAGAAAAACAACTGCGTCGCCCAGACCATGACCCAGCGCCAGCGGTTATATAAACCGGATACGCTGCGGGCATAAACTTTGTCTTCAGATTTATAAAGTGAAAAAACCACCTCCTGTGCAGGAATGGTGGTTTTGTTCACAGCGCTTTCTTTAATATCGCTCATTGTGTTTTGCATACACCTTATTTGTTGGAAAGACCCCAAACATACGCTGTCAGCAAGTGAATTTGCTCAGGCGTGAATTTTTCTTTCCAGGCTGGCATCACATTATTTTTACCTTCGTGAATGCGTTTGATAATCGCGGCTTCACCCTGGCCATGTAACCAGATATTGTCAGAAAGATTAGGCGCACCAATCATTTGGTTACCCTTGCCTTCTGCACCGTGGCAAGCGGCACAGACAACAAACTTGTCTTTACCGGCATTGGCACGACCTGAGTCATGAATACTGCCAGACAGGCTCAACACGTAGTTAGCGACGTTTTTCACATCTTCTTCATTACCCACTGCAGCAGCCATCGGCGGCATGATACCGTTACGGCCATTGTTGATGGTCAGCTTGATGGTGTCAGGTGAACCACCATACAACCAGTCGCTATCGGTCAAGTTTGGAAAACCACGGCTACCCTTCGCATCAGAACCGTGACAAGCAGCACAGTTGTTCAAGAAAATACGCTTACCAATATCACGGGCTTCCGGAATTTTGGCAACGTCTTCCACCGGCATCGCTGCGTACTTGGCATATAACGGTGCGATTTTCGCATTGTTTTTAGCCACTTCTGCTTCGTATTGCTTCACTTCCGTCCAGCCAAATTTACCGTTATAAGTCCCTAAACCCGGGAACAAGAACAGATAAGCCAAACCAAATATTACGGTGATGATAAACAAGCCCACCCACCACATCGGCAACGGGTTGTTCATTTCTTTAATGCCGTCCCACTCGTGGCCATTGGTGTTATCACTGTCCAGGGTAACCTTGACGCGGCTTGCAAAAATCAGCAAACCGACACAAAAAGCGATCCCACCCAAGGTAATGGTCGAAATCCAGATCGGCCAAAATCCGTTTACAAAATCATTCATGATGTTTTCCTTAAGCTTTCCGCACAGAGTATTAGTCTTGATCGAACGGCAGGTTCTGCGCGTCCTTGAACTGTGCGGAGTGACGATTGCGCCATGCCCAAACCAGGATTGCGATAAACAGCACAAAACTCAGTACTGTAAACACGATGCGTAACAGGTTTATCATATCCATGGCGCGTCTCCTTATTTCAGGTGTGTACCCAATACTTGCAGGTATGAAACCAGTGCATCCATCTCGGTTTTACCCTTGATTTCTGCGCCAGCAGCTTTGATTTGCTCGTCGGTGTAAGGCACGCCGACTTTGCGCAGCGCCGCCATATGGTCACCAATCGTTTCATCATTCACCAGGTTCTCGTTCAACCATGGGTAAGCTGGCATGATGGATTCCGGCACAACGTCACGTGGCTGGTTCAAGTGAACACGATGCCAGTCGTCACTGTATTTGCCGCCTACACGATGCAAGTCAGGGCCAGTACGCTTACTACCCCATTGAAATGGATGGTCGTACACGTATTCACCCGCCACAGAGTAGTGACCATAACGCAAGGTTTCAGCGTGGAAAGGACGAATCATCTGTGAGTGGCAGTTGTAGCAGCCTTCACGCAGATAAATGTCACGACCCGCCAATTGCAGTGCGGTGTATGGCTCTAAGCCACGGATAGGTTCCGTCAGGGATTTTTGGAAAAACAAAGGCACGATTTCAACCAGGCCGCCGAAGGAGATCGTGATGAAGGTCAGCACGATCAGCAAGAAGTTATTGGTTTCAATCTTTTCGTGCAGATTGCCACTATTGTTTTGATGCGTTGCCATAGTGAGCTCCTTAAGCGTGTGCAACAACAGCTGGTACTTCTACCGTTGCTGGTTTGCCATTAGTGGCTGTTTTATAGGTGTTCCACAACATGATGACTAAGCCACTCATATACAGGAAACCACCCAGTGCACGTGTGAAGTAGTAAGGGAACTTGGCTTTCACACTCTCAACAAAGGTATAAGCCAATGTACCGTCAGCGTTCATGGCACGCCACATCAGACCTTCCATCACACCAGAGATCCACAACGCAGCGATGTATAACACCACGCCGATGGTGGCCATCCAGAAGTGCACTTCAATCGCTTTCACGCTGTACATTTGTTTTTGACCAAACAGGCGTGGAATCAGGAAGTATAGAGAACCGATAGAAATGAAACCCACCCAGCCCAAGGCACCAGAGTGCACATGCCCAACAGTCCAGTCAGTATAGTGAGACAAAGCGTTCACAGTCTTGATCGCCATCATCGGACCTTCAAAGGTACTCATACCGTAGAAAGACAATGAAACAATCAGGAAGCGCAAGATAGGGTCTGTACGCAGTTTGTGCCATGCGCCGGACAAGGTCATGATACCGTTGATCATACCGCCCCAGCTTGGTGCAAACAGAATCAGAGACAACACCATACCCAAGGACTGCGTCCAGTCAGGCAAAGCGGTGTAATGCAAGTGGTGCGGACCCGCCCACATGTAAGTGAAGATCAATGCCCAGAAGTGCACGATAGACAGGCTGTAAGAGTAGACTGGACGCTCAGCTTGTTTAGGCACAAAGTAGTACATCATGCCCAAAAAGCCCGCTGTCAGGAAGAAACCAACCGCGTTGTGACCATACCACCACTGCACCATCGCATCTTGTACACCGGCGTAAGCAGAGTAAGACTTGAACCAACCAGCCGGAATCGCTGCACTCTCAACGATGTGCAACAACGCCACCGCCAGAATGAAGGCACCGTAGAACCAGTTAGCCACATAGATATGCTTGACCTTACGGATACCGATGGTACCGAAGAAGACGATGGCATAAGAAATCCATACGATCGCGATCAGGATATCGATTGGCCATTCCAGTTCACCGTACTCTTTACCCTGGGTATAACCCAATGGCAAGGAGATGGCAGCGGCAACAATCACTGCTTGCCAGCCCCAGAAAGTAAAACTGGCCAGCTTGTCGCTAAACAAACGGGTCTGGCAGGTACGTTGTACGACATAGTATGAGGTAGCAAATAAAGCACAGCCACCAAATGCGAAAATCACTGCATTGGTATGCAGCGGTCGTAAACGGCCAAAAGAGGTAAACGGCAAGCCCAGGTTAAGCTCTGGCCACACCAGCTGAGACGCGATAATCACGCCCATCAATGTACCAACAACACCCCAGACCACTGCCATGATAGCGAACTGGCGGACTACGGTATCGTTGTAGGTCGCAGCCTTCACGGTTGCATTTTGCATGGATTTCTCCCAATGATTAAAACAAACACCCAACACTCAAAAAAACTCTAGTTGTTCAACCTGATCATCTCAGAGTTGTCACAAATCTGATTTGACACACATCAATCCTGTTCATGAATCCTTGTTCAGAAACGCTTAGTCTTGCTCAAGAATGCGTGAACCTTCTTCTTCTAGGTCTTCAAACTGCCCGGTTTGGATAGCCCACCACAGGCCGCCCAGAATGACAAACACCAGCAACACGGCTAGTGGGATTAATAAAAATGCAATTTCCATAACGCTATGCCTGACCTTTCTGCCAGCCCGACTTATCCCAGTCGGTCAAACGTAATGCATTCAGCAACACCAATAGCGAACTGACCGCCATCCCCAGCCCGGCCAACCAGGCGGGCAACAAGCCCATGATCGCTAATGGCACACCAGCTGCGTTATACAACGCAGCCCACAACAAATTCTGTTTTACGATGAGGATGGTTTTTTGACAATGCGAAATGAGCGAAACCAGCACACCGATATCATTACCCAACACTACCATATCAGCCTGTGCCTGCGTCAAAGGGACGCCGGAACCCATTGCAATAGAAGTATGCGCTGCAGCAATGACAGGGCCGTCATTCAAACCATCACCAACCATTAATACTTTCCGCCCCTGTTGTTGCAACAACTTTACGTGCTGCAGCTTATCTGCTGCTTTTTGTAACCCAAACGCGCGCGCTATTCCCAGTTGCGCTGCAAGGTTTTTAACGGGCGCTATTCTATCACCAGATAACAGCTGAATATCAAGCCCATGTGCAATTAATTGTGAAATCGCGGCTTTAGCATGCGGCTTCACCTGCTCGGTCAAAGTCAGCCGTGCCAGCTGGATTTCACCGGTCGTAACATAAACCTGGCGTAATGCATCCGCTGCTTCATGCGTGATACCGCAAAATTCGGCATTCCCTAATGTTACTCGCACAGGCTCACCCGCTTTTGTGACTATGGTTGCAGACATGCCACCACCGACAATCTCTTGCCAATCCTGCAAAAGTAGCTGATCTTGCGAATCGTGCTGCAAAGCAAACACATGCAGCGCCTGCGCGACCGGGTGTAAAGAGTCACGACTCATGCTGGCAATGACATCCAGCAACCACTGCCTGTCCCATTGCGCGTGCGTTTCAACCAAGGTAACTTGCTGCAGACTCTCAGTCAAAGTGCCAGTTTTATCAAAGACGATGGTATCGACTTCGCTGATGGCCTGTATGGCCTGCAAACGACGAATCAACACGCCGCCTTTGGCAAACGTACCGGCACTGGCCAGCATGGCGGCAGGCGTTGCCAGCGATAATGCGCACGGGCAAGTCACCACCAACACGGCCACCGCCGACATAATGGCTTTGGCAGGATCCGTATTCCACCAGAAAATCACCGCATAAATAGCCGCCAACAAGACGGCCCACAGGAAAGGTTGCGCCACTTTATCGGCCAGCAAGGCGATACCAGGCCTTTCGGTAGAAGCCGACGCCATGAGATTCACCAGCGCATGGTATTGCGTGCCCTCACCGACCTGCTCGACCTGCATTTCAATGGCAGAGGTTAAATTACCGGCACCGGCAATCACTTTGGCGCCACTAGGCTTTAGCACTGGCTCAGATTCACCAGTGAGCATAGACTCGTCGGCGCTAGTGCTGCCAACCATGACCAGGCCATCCGCCGCAAACACCTCGCCAGGGCGCACATATAACACATCACCCACATTGATATTGCTGGCGGCAATTTGCACCCACTCGCCATCAGCACTCTTTTTAAGCACGGCATGTGGCAAACGGCGCATCATGTTTTCCAGCGCTCCTGCCGTGCGGTTACGCAGTTTCACATCCAGCCAGCGACCTATCAGTAGAAAACTCACGAACATGGTCAGCGAATCATAGTAAACCACGTCGCCCCACCAGCCGCCGGGCGCAAACGTGGCCAAAGTGCTCATGACAAAAGCGGTCATAATACCCAGCGACACCGGCACATCCATGCCCAGTTGGCGCTGCCTGAGACTGGCCCAGGCTTGTGACAAAAATGGCGTGGCTGAAAATAGCATCACCGGCAGGGTCAGCACCCACGAGGCCCATTTCATCAGTTGCACCATGTCCGGTGCCATATCATTGCTGTCCGACCAATAAGTCGGATAGGCGTACATCATGACCTGCATCATGCAGAACACCGCCACCACCAGGCGCCACAGCATCTTGCGTTGCTGCACAGTGCGGTCAGAAATTGCACTGTATTCGTTAAGCGGTAATGCCGGATAACCAATCTCGTTTAAATTGGCGAACCAGCTTGAAGGAGAGGTTTGTTTCGCGTCCCACACCACACGGACACGTTTGGAAGCAGCACTGGCTTGCACGGCAAGCACGCCGCGCTGTTGCTTGATGGTTTGTTCAATGCGCCCGCTACAAGCGGCACAGTGCATGTTGTCGACCCACACATGAGAGGTCCATACTTCAGCAGCAGAGGCATCGCGCTGACTAAAGCGCTCCCATTCAGACTGGATATCCAGCCCTTGCCATGGGTTTGCACTGCTCGCTGCTAAAGGGTTTGTCATTAGGTGATGGACCATCCGTGGGAACAATATATAACTTTATATTATATGATTGAATATAATATAAATCAATGTGTTAGCGCATACATGGCGCATGCTATTAGAACAGCCTGCAGCTAGTATTTACTTGATCTGAGACAACAAAAATAGAAAAGATATCCATCAGCAGGCGCGCGTTGACACAAAACGCCCCTGCCTAAGTTTTATCACGATTATTTCACGCGCATGCCGGCTTGCGCACCACTATCTGGCGACAGAATATAAGGGCCGCCACGTTCATCGCTGGCCGCCAGCACCATGCCTTCGCTCATGCCAAACTTCATTTTGCGCGGCGCCAGGTTAGCCACCATCACCGTTAAACGGCCCACCAGCGTCGCCGGATCATAAGCCGATTTAATCCCGGCAAACACCTGGCGTGGCTTTTCTTCGCCAATATCGAGCAGCAATTTAAGCAACTTCTCAGCGCCCTCCACATGTTCGGCACTGACAATATGCGCAATGCGCAAATCCACCTTGGTAAAGTCATCAATCGAAATATAAGCACCCTCTTCGGCCGCTGGCGTATCCGCTTTCGCTTCAGCCTTGGCCGGCGTTTTAGCAACTGCGTCTGTTTTCACAGGTGTCGCCGCCGCTTGCAAACTGTCTTTATTGGCTTCTACCATCGCTTCGATCTGCTTGCCTTCC
>CAYPZE010000025.1:0-261 GCA_964415305.1 uncultured Methylotenera sp. | reverse complement strand
GATTATAAGGCTGAATCGTTTGCGCGCCCAAGCCCTGGTCAACATCTGCCCACTGCAATGGCTGCACGTTCAAAAATGCTTCTACAGCGGCCGCAATATTCGGTAATACCGGTTTTAAATAAATCGTCAGCAAACGGAACATTTCCAGTGCATTGCTGCAAATTGTATGCCACTCAGCCGCCTTGGTTTCATCTTTTGCCACGACCCAAGGCGCCGCTTCTCCCACATAAGCATTGGCAGCATCGGTCAGCTTCATCATCT
>CAYPZE010000024.1:0-18989 GCA_964415305.1 uncultured Methylotenera sp. | reverse complement strand
GCCGCTAGGGCGAGTTTCGATGGACGCCCACTTTGTTGAGCAACGCAAGGGAGCCGAAGGCCGTGATGGCTGGGTGCCCTCCTCTTTGGTTACTTTCTGGGGGCAAGCACCAGAAAGTGACTCGCCGAGAGGCGAAAAGAGTCATCACATATTCAAATCTAAACAATTAAATTTCGCAATCGGCCCGCACTCCAGTTTGTATTCGCACATTTAGATCAGAAGCATAGTGGAAACGCGACTATGTAACTTTGCCTATCACTGCGCCACGTAATTCGGCCCGCTACCGCCCTCTGGTGGCACCCAGTTAATGTTTTGCGTCGGGTCTTTAATATCACAAGTTTTGCAATGGATGCAGTTTTGCGCATTAATCTGCAAAGCCTTCTCGCCCGCCTGTTCAACAAACTCATATACCCCTGCCGGGCAATAGCGCTGCTCAGGCCCCGCATAACGTGGCAAGTTGACCCGCACAGGCATATCGGCAACGCCCAGTTTTAAATGGCAGGGCTGCTGATCGTCATGCGCAATATTGCACAAACTGACCGAACTGAGTTTATCAAACGTGAGTACGCCGTCAGGCTTGGCATACACCGGCTGGCGGCCTTGTGATGCCTCCGCCAGCGTGGCATGATCTGCGGATGTATGTTTGAGTGTCCAAGGCAAGGTGAAGCCCCAACTGGATAGCCACATTTCTGCACCACCAAGCACCGTGCCCACCCAGGTACCCCAGCGCGACAAATACGGTTTGACGTTGCGCACTGCATATAACTCTTGCCAAACCCATGAATCACGCAGTTTTTGCGGATAGCTGGTTAACACTTCGGGGCTGCCCTGCGCGATGGCTTCAAATACCGCTTCTGCCGCTAGCATGCCGGACTTCATGGCGTAATGCGTGCCCTTGATTTTAGGCACATTGACCAGGCCCGCGCTGCAACCCAGCAACGCCCCACCGGGGAACGCCATTTCCGGCAAGGACTGTACACCGCCTTCAGAAATCGCGCGCGCGCCGTAGCTCAGGCGTTTGCCATCTTGCAACAAGGCCTTGAGTTTGGGATGCGTTTTATAAGTTTGGAACACATCAAATGGCGACAAATAAGGATTGCTGTAATCCAGGTGCACCACATAACCGACCGAAACCAGGTTCTCGCCATGGTGATAAATAAAACCGCCGCCGCCGGTGTTGGCATCCAATGGCCAACCCAGCGTATGCTCGATCAGGCCTTTTTGGTGCAACTCGGGCTTCACACGCCAGACTTCTTTAAACCCGATGCCATATTTGGCCGGGCTAGAAGCGGCACGCAAACCATAACGTGCTTCTAGTTGCTTGGTGAGTGAGCCACGCGTGCCCTCGGCCACCAGCGTGTATTTAGCACGAATTTCGATGCCAGGCGTGTAATTGGAAGTCGGGTTGCCCTGCTTATCCAGCCCCATATCGCCAGTAATGACGCCGACCATGCGGCCATGTTCGTCATAACTCGGTGCTTGCGCAGAAAAGCCGGTGTAGATTTCTACGCCCAGCGCTTCGGCCTGCCCAGCCAGCCAGCGGCAGACTTCGCCCAGGCTGATAATATAATTGCCATGATTGCGCATCAGGGGCGGCAAGCCCCAGTCAGGCATATCCCAGGCTTTTTCCACGCCCAGCACCACAAAGGTATCTTTATTTACCGGCGTATTTAAAGGCGCACCCAGAGCTTGCCAGTCTGGAAACAGCTCCTGCAAGGCTTTAGGGTCGAACACGGCACCAGAGAAAATATGGCTGCCGACTTCGGCGCCTTTTTCCAGCACGCACACGCCAAGTTCCTGGCCTTTTGCCTGCGCCAATTGTTTGAGTCGAATGGCTGCGGACAAGCCGGCCGGGCCTGCCCCGACAATCAGCACATCGTATTCCATGACATCTCTTTCCATCTTTCGCTCCTTCTGTCAGGCAATCGCCGGGATATCAATCAGGTCGCTACGCGTCGCCCCTTGGGTGAACGCCTGGCAAAATGCCAGAAACTGACGAATGCCACCGGTCTGATATTTTTGCCTGTGCCATAAAAAATAAAAATTGCGGTGAAACTGCAAACTGTGGTTTTCAATCGGCACCAGGCTGCCGCGCCTGAACGCGTCCTTGAGTGCCAACCGTGAAATGCAACCGATGCCGAGGCCGGACTCCACCGCACGTTTAATCGCCTCGGTGTGCTCAAGCTCCAGCGTGATATTGAGCCGCGAATAATCCTGCTTGAATGCACGGTCAAAGGTCTCGCGCGTACCCGAGCCTTTTTCACGCACAATCCACGGTTGCAGCAACAAATCAGACTTGTGGATGGTTTTACCAGTTTGCGCCACCTGCGCCAGCGGATGCGTGGGCGCCGCAAAAATGACCAGTTCGTCGGCAATCCACGGTGCAACGGCAATATCCGGGTGGTTACACTCGCCCTCAATCATCCCCAAATCCAAGGTATGATTCGCAATCTGCTCGACGATGGTGCGCGTGTTTTGCACCTGCAACTGGATATGGCTTTGCGGATATTGCTGTAAAAATTTGGCGACCAATAAGGTCACCAGGTAATTTCCCACGGTGAGCGTGGCGCCAATTTTAAGGTTGCCATAGCCTTGTTGGCCTTGCAGCATACGCTCAATTTCACGCGCTCTGTCCAGCAGTTCCACCGCTTTGGGCAACAGTTGCTGACCAGCCTCATTGATGCGCAAAGACTTGCCAACCCGGTCAAACAGCTGAATATCAAATTGTTTTTCCAGCTCGATGAGGGCAGTGCTGGCGGCGGATTGCGACAAGGCGAGTTGATCACAGGCGCGCGACACACTGCCAGCGCGACTGATCGCGACAAAAATCTCTAGCTGTCTGAGTGTGTACTTCATTGCAGGGTCAGGGATTGCACGACATTTGCGCCGCGTCAAAATTAATCTAAAAAATAGATATATATTATTATAATAATCAATTTAATAAATATTACAAGCTAGCTTAAAATAGTCGGTTACGAGTAAAACCCCGACAAAGGCAAACGTTTTATGAAAGCACTGGTAGCGATCAAACGGGTCGTTGATTATAACATTCAAGTCCGCGTCAAAGCGGATGGCTCAAATGTAGACATTGATGGTGTCAAAATGGGTGTTAATCCGTTTGATGAAAACGCGATTGAAGAGGCGATCCGCCTCAAAGAAAAAGGCATCGTCACTGAAATCGTCGCCGTCACGATTGGCGCGGCAGTTAATCAGGATATCCTGCGCCATGCATTGGCGATGGGCGCTGACCGTGCCACGCTGATTGAAACCACAGACAGCCTGCAACCGTTGGCCGTTGCCAAGGTACTCAAAGCCGTGGTCGAACGTGAACAACCGTCGCTGATTTTGCTGGGCAAACAGGCGATTGATGATGATGCGGGCCAAACCGGCCAGATGCTGGCCGCGTTATTGAAATTGCCACAAGCCACTTATGCCTCACAAATCACCATTGCCGACAACCAGGCCACCGTGGTCCGGGAGATTGATGGCGGCACGCAAACCCTGAGCGTAACCTTGCCAGCCGTGATTACTGCAGACTTGCGTTTGAACGAACCGCGCTACGTCAAATTGCCTAACCTGATGATGGCCAGAAAAAAGCCGATTGAAACCATTGCACTGGATTCCCTCAGCCTTGCACTCGCCAATAGCGTGCAGCAACTTAAAGTGGCTGCACCACCTGAGCGCCCTGCCGGCATCATGGTGAAAGATGTGAATGAGTTATTGAGCAAATTGCGTACGCACGAAGGGATCATCGGATGAGAACACTGATTATTGCCGAACACGACGGCCAGCATTTAAATGAGCAAGTCGCGCGTGCCGTGACCGCAGCGCAACAATGGCAACAGCCAGTGGATGTGCTGATTGCCGCCGCACAGCCAGACGCTTTGGCTGCACAAGCCGCCGCCCTGCAAGGCGTGAGCAGCGTATTGGTCGCCAGCGACGCAGCATTACAACACCCGACGGCTGAGCATCTGGCTGAGATAATTGTGCCTTTGGCAGCTAACTATAAGGTGGTATTGGCAGCCCATAGCGCCTTCAGCAAAAACGTACTGCCACGCGTCGCCGCCTTGCTGGACGTCAACATGCTGTCAGATGTGCTGGAAATTGTGAATGCCAATACTTATGTGCGTGGCATTTACGCAGGCAACGTACTGGCCACGGTACAGAGCAGCGATGCGATTCAAGTGTTGACCGTACGCGGCAGCAAATTTGCCGCCGCTGCTGCGGGTGCGACTGCCGAAGTAAAATCGATTACTACGACAGCAGCCCCACAAGGCAGCCGCTGGGTATCAGAAGCCTTTAACAAATCCGAGCGCCCTGCACTGACCGCCGCTAAAGTGGTCGTTTCCGGTGGACGTGCATTGGGCAGTGCAGATGCCTTTGCTCAAGTCATCGCGCCATTGGCAGACAAACTGCATGCTGCCATCGGCGCCAGCCGTGCTGCCGTCGATGCCGGTTATGCGCCTAACGACCTGCAAGTCGGCCAAACTGGCGTGGTGGTTGCGCCTGAGCTGTATATCGCTGTCGGCATTTCCGGCGCTATCCAACATGCTTACGGCATGAAAGACAGCAAGGTCGTAGTGGCAATTAACCAGGACCCGGAAGCGCAGATTTTCAAGATTGCAGATTACGGATTAGTGGCTGACTTGTTTGAAGTCGTGCCGCAACTGACCGCTGCGCTATAATAGCCTGTTAGAATAAACCCTTTAAATTCAACCCTTTGCCTAGTCGCGAGTAAAAGATAAGACATGAGTAATAAAAAATATTCCACCGAAACGATTTTGAGCGTTCATCACTGGAACGACACCTTATTCAGCTTTAAGGCCACTCGCGACCCAGGTCTGCGTTTTGAAAATGGCCAGTTTGTAATGATTGGTATGGAAGTGGACGGTCTGCCTTTGACTCGCGCTTACAGTATCGCCAGCCCAAACTATGAAGAGCATCTGGAGTTTTTCAGCATTAAAGTGCCTAACGGCCCGCTGACTTCACGCCTGCAACACTTGAAAGTGGGCGACCCATTGCTGGTGAGCCGCAAGCCGACCGGCACCTTGGTCACGCACGATTTGAAACCAGGTAAAAACCTGTATTTCTTCTCTACCGGTACTGGCCTGGCCCCCTTCATGAGCCTGATTCAGGACATCGAAGTGTATGACCGCTTTGAGAAGGTCATCCTGATTCACGGCGTACGCTACGTCAACGAGTTGGCCTACGAAGAGTTCATCACTAAAGAATTACCGAATAATGAATTTTTTGGTGAAGAAGTGCGTAACAAGTTGATTTACTACCCCACCGTGACACGCGAACCATTTAAAAACATGGGCCGCCTGACTGACCTGGTAGAGAATGGCAAACTGTTCGAAGATATTGGCTTGCCGCCACTCAACCCGGAAACAGACCGTGCCATGATTTGCGGTAGCCCGGCGATGCTGGTGGATACAGCGGCCATGCTCGACAAACGTGGCTTCAAGGTGTCACCACGCATTGGTGAACTCGGTGACTACGTGATTGAAAAAGCGTTCGTAGAGAAGTAAGCGCTTCAAGACTGGCTGTGATTGCAAGATCACAGCCATTTTTTCACTATTCGCGTTTTGCGTCCTTCATTCCTAGTGCCGCAATCATTGCCAGCGCAAACACTGCCGATAACAGCAAAAAGCCTTGCGCATAGGCCTCAAAAATCCCTGGCGTCACCATGCCACACACACGTTCGCGCCACTCCATAAACACCGCCATCATGGTCACACCGACCACGCCACCTAATTGCCTAGCGTAACTGACTACCACTGAAGACTGGCCTAACTGGTGCGGCTCCATTTCATGCAACGTCGCCAGATTGAGTGCGGGTAATATCAGACCCAGACCAATGCGGCCAACCACTGTCGCCGCCACAATATCCCAGTATTGCACCTGCTTGGCCGCCACGGCAAATACCAGGAACGACGCGCCAAATACCATCAGGCCGGCCAGCGTGATGCGCTTGGGTGAAAAGCGGTCAGCCATGCGCCCGGCAAATGGAATCGTCAACACCAGGGCCAACCCTGACGGCAGCAATAACAAGCCGGCATCTGTGGCTGAATAAGCCATGGCATTTTGCAAAAACACTGGAATCAGGTAAGTCGACGCGTACAAGCCAAAACCATAGGCAAAGGCGACCAAGGTGCCGCGACTAAAGGTCGGTCGGTTAAACAAATGCAGCTGGATAATGGCATGCGGCAACTGATGTGCATGGCGCAGGTAACAGATCATGGATACCACGGTCAGCGTCGCTTGCCCCCAGGTCCAGGCTGAGGCGAGACCGCTGTGGTGCAAGCTGGAGACGAATTCGACCAGGCCGATGGTGGCGGCTGACAGCCAGCCCAAACCCGGCCAATCAAATGGCTTGATGGGGTTGTTGCGCGGCGCGGGTAGCCAGCGCCAGGCGCATAACAAGGCAATCAGCGCAAATGGCACGCCGAGCAGAAAAATGGCGTGCCAGCCAAACTGGTCGAGCAGCCAGCCACTGATGGACGGCGCAATCGCTGGCGTAAACGCAATGCCAACGATCAAAATGCCCGAGGCACGCCCCTGAATATTAGGCGGAAATAACCGCATGAGCGCCATCACGCCTAGCGGCTGTAAGACACCTGCCGCCAGACCTTGTAGCAAGCGTGCGATCACCACCTGTACAAAGGTGTGTGCATAAAAACCCGCCACACTTGCGGCGATGAGTAAACACAGCGTAGTTATAAATACACGCCGCAAACCGAAACGCTCGAGCCACCATGCCGCGGGCAGCATGCCGATGGTCATCGCGGCTAAAAACGCTGTCATCGCCCACTGCACATGGTCTTGCCCCAAATGAAAAGTATGCGTCAGCGCGGGCACCGCCACATTAAAGCTGGAGGTGCACAACACACCGGCAATGGTGCCGACACCTATAATCAGCAGCACCATCCATTTATAACGCTCACCATAGCGCTGTGACAGCGCCTCAAAAGAGCGGAGTTGTGTTTGCGTGTGCATCTTAATTCACCCTGTCTTTTCTACTGAAGATGATCTGTAGCAGTTCGACCATAGCATGCATTTTTTGCAGAGTCACCAGCCCTTGCTCTGCAAAAAAAGCAGGCTTTGCGTCCAACTTAAGTCTTAGCAGGCTCATCTACGGACAAGCATAAATCGTAACCCTCTGATTTATTTAAACAATATGTCAACACTCACACACCCCTCAGGCTGGCACTCTTATTGCAAAAATACCCTTATTTAAACTGGGAGCTAATGTGAAACGTTTGATCATGTATACCTGCCTGGCCTTGCTGACGCACGCCGCTTTTGCCGATGAAGCTTTGGATAACGAACTGGCCAGCCTGCAACATGCCTGGGCAAAAGCCACTTACCAAACCAGCAAAGATCAGCAAGAAACCGCTTTTAAAAGCCTGACTGAGCAAGCGCACCAGCTGACGGCAAAAAACCCGGAAGCAAATGAGGCCCAAATCTGGGAAGCGATTGTATTGAGTGGTTATGCTAAAAGCATGGGGCCGCTGCACCCGGTCAATGCCTTAAAAGCCGCCGAACAGGCCCGCGACCTGTTGCAAGCCAGCATCAAAACCAATCCGCAGGCACTCAATGGTTCCGCCTACACCACCTTAGGTTCGTTATATTTCCGCGTACCGGGCTGGCCAATTGGGTTTGGCGACAAGAAAAAAGGCCGTGAATACCTCGAAAAAGCCCTGCAACTCAACCCAACGGGCATTGATAGCAATTACTTTTATGCCGATTATCTACGCGCGCAGGGCGATTACAGCCAAGCCGTGACCTATTACCAGAAAGCCTTGCAGGCGCCTACGCACCCTGGGCGTGAAGATGCAGACGCTGGCCGCAAACAGGATATCGATGAAGGCCTAAAGCTGGCGCAGAGCAAACTTAAATAACAATGATCAATAATTGATTGGAGAGAGCAAAATGCGTAAACACGCCATTTTTTGGTTGATGAGCAGCCTGACATTCGTGGCACCCCTATGTGCCAGTGCAGAAGGCGCGCGTGCGGAAGGCTTTTATGCCGGCGCAAATCTGGGCGTAGGCATGCCCAACTTGAAAACCCCTAACGGGGTGGACAAAGACAGCCAGGCCGTGGCCGGTGTGCTGGCTGGTTACAAATTCAACCCATATTTTGCCGTTGAAGGCCAATATACCGGCATCGGCAAAGTCACCGACAATGTGCATGGCAGCGCCAAGGCTGATGCACTCAGCCTGACCGCGGTCGGCATTTTGCCACTCAACGATGCCTTTGATGTGTATGGCAAATTAGGCGTTGCCGCCGCCAGCAGCAAAGTGTCAGGCATCAGTGCATATGACGATGCGACACACATGAGTGCCACCTATGGCCTGGGTGCGGAGTACCATTTCGACAAAACTGTCTCGATGCGCGTCGGCTGGGATCACTACAAAGCGGAAGTGGACGTCAATGGCGGTGGCAGCAAATCTTTTGATTCCAACGTGACGACGGTAGGCGTTGTTTACCACTTTTAGGTATCTGGTGTTTTCCTCTCTCAACAGCAGATACCGGCCTGTCGGGGATTGATCGCCCTGGCAGGCAATTTCTCTTTAAAAAGCGCTTTTTATCACGCCGCCGTCCACCCGCAAGGCCGCGCCATTGGTGGCCGAAGATAAAGGACTGGCGATATAGGTCACCAAATTAGCGACCTCTTCGGTGGTTGCAAAGCGTTTAATCAAGGAGGTTGGCCGCACCTGCTCAAAGAATTCCTTTTCGAAACTTTCTGCTGATTGTTGCTCGGCTTCTGCCATGGCCTCCACAAAGTCGCCCACGCCTCGCGAACGGGTCGGGCCAGGCAAAATGCTGTTAACCGTAATGTGCGTGCCCGCCAGCGACTCTGCCAGACCACGCGCCACAGCGATCTGCGCTGATTTAGTCATGCCGTAGTGAATCATTTCGGGCGGAATCTGCACACCGCTCTCACTGGAAATAAACACAATACGGCCCCAGTCCTGCTGCTTCATATAGGGCAGATAAAACCTGGACAGGCGCACGCCACTTAATACATTGACCTCATAGAAGCGCAGCCAGTCTTCGTCAGGAATCTCCTCAAACGCCTTAGGCTCAAAAATGCCAAGGTTATTTACCAGAATATCAACTTCCGCATGCGCCGCAAACAGGGCCTGCGCCACGACTCCCTGACTCAAGTCCCCGGCAAAGCCCCGTATTTGGCCACCCGTTTGCCGGGTCAATGCATCGACGACCTGCGTCACCGAAGCCTGCGAGCGACCGTTAATAATCACTTGCGCGCCTTCCTGTGCCAACTGCGTGGCGATTGCCAGGCCGATGCCCGCCGTTGAACCTGAAATGAGTGCCTTCTTGCCTGCCAGTTGTAGGTCCATGGAGACTCCTTTGGTAGATGAATGCGTTTAGAATTTGATTTTTGAGGCCACCAGTGACGCTGCAGCCGTCCTGGTTTCTACCCCCAGCTTCTGGAACACATGTTCCAGGTGTTTGTTAATGGTACGCGGACTAGTACCCAGAATCTCGCCGACATCCTTGTTGGTTTTGCCTTTGACCGTCCAGTACAGCACTTCTGATTCACGCTTGGTCAGCTGGAACAACTTACCTAAGGACTCAATCTGTGCTTCGTCTGAATGCTCACGCAAGACCACCACCCACTGCTCTTCGCTGGTATTGGCCACCGTCAGGCTCAGGCGTGCACTGCCCTGATTGACGCTCAGGGTTTGCATGGACTGTCCGCTAGAAAATTGTTGTATAGAGCTTTCCAGCCACTGGTAAATCATGGGCGGCAAGGTTTGCACGGCGCTGTAAGCCTCTTTGGCCGCCCACTCGGCAAAATACTGCGCCAGATAATGTTTGGCCAGTGGCGTTTGCCATACCAGGCGCTTATCCGTCGGCAAAATGGCAATCGTTGCCTGGCCAAACGCATCCAGTGCGGTCGTCGCCTGATGCATTTTAGTGGCATTTTGCACGTGCACCTTCAGGCGGGCCAGCACCTCTGCCGGTCGCACCGGTTTGGTCACATAATCCACGCCACCGGCATCAAATGCCATGGTAACGTGTTCAATCTCAGTCAGACCAGTCATAAAAATCACCGGGATATGCTGGGTTTCTGTGGCGGCTTTGATGCGTCGGCAAGTGGCGAACCCATCCAGGCCAGGCATCATGGCATCCATCAAAATCACATGCGGCTGCATCAGGTGCGCGACCTGCAATGCCATCTCGCCAGAGTTGGCAACATAGACCTGGTAGCCGGATTCATCCAGTGCGTCATGCAGATAGGCCAGATTTTCTGGCACATCATCTACAATTAACACGGTGTGGCTATGGCTGGTCATTCGGTGTACTCCTCAATCAAGCGTTGCAGTTTGGCAAAATCAAAGCGTTCCATGGCTTGTTGTAATGCGAGAATAAAAGGTTGATGTTGCGCATGGTCGCGGTTGAGCGTCGCTAGCACCTCGCGCACGCCCTTGACATAACCCATGCGTGCAAACTCAGCCATATGATCAAGCAAGGCGACAGGAATAGGCGCGAGCATCTCTCTATCGCTGGCAGACAGCGGTTCTGGCGTGGCAGTAGCACTATCCGCATAACGCCAAGTCAAGTCCAGTTGATTGCCGATCCAGTCGAGTACTTCGTCTAGATTGACTGGTTTGACAAAGAAATCCTGTGCTGGAATTTTGGCCTGATTATCCAGACTACGGTCATAGGCATTGGCCGAGATAATGGCTATTGGCAATTTAGAATGATGCACTTGGCGAATGATATAAGCAGCTTCCCAGCCATCCATCATCGGCATGGCCAGATCCATCAAGATCAAGTCGGCATGCAGCGTCCGATATTGATCAACACAAGCCTGACCATTGCCTGCTTCTTGCACAATAAAGCCCAGGGGTTGCAAGGCATCGCGCAATAATGCGCGGTCGGCTTCTTCATTATCCACCACCAATATCGTCTTGATCGGCCCTTGGTAGCCGATGCGTTGGCGCACGGCTTTTTTAGATAAGTGCGCTGTTTCACGAATCTGCGGTAAAAACAGGCGAATCTCAAACCGTGTGCCTTGCCCCAGCACACTGTCAAAGTGCATTTCGCCGCCCATGAGTTGCGTGAGTAGTTTGCTGATGGTTAAGCCTAACCCCGTACCGCCTATGCCCACCACATCTGCCGCGCTGCCACGTTCAAATGGCTCGAAGATTTTTTCCACTTCATTTGGCGCAATGCCGGGGCCAGTGTCTTCAATATCAATCTGGGCGATTTCGCGCGCATAACTCACCCTGAAGGTCACACTGCCCTTGGTGGTGAACTTGACCGCGTTGCCTAAAATATTCACCAGAATCTGCATCAGCCGCTTGTGGTCGGCACGCACATAGTCAGGCAAATTGCCCGGCTGCTCAAAATAAAACGCCAAGCCTTTGTTTTGCGCCTGGATTTCAAACATGCTGACCATCTGGCTGATAAACTCTGGGAAATGCAGCGGCTTGACGTCAAACGTCATCTTGCCGCTCTCTATGCGGGCAATATCCAGCGTGCTTTCAATCAGCGATAACAGGTGCTCGCCCCCGCGGCTAATGGTTTTAATCGCCTGCTTGCGGTGCTCAGGAATGCTATTGTCATTGGTGAGTAACTGCGCATAGCCGAGGATACTATTAAGCGGCGTGCGTAGTTCGTGGCTGATGCCGGTAATGTAACGGCTCTTGGCCTGGTTGGCTTCTTCTGCCAGCCTACGCGCTTTTTGCAATTGCGTATCGGTTTTTTTGTGTGATTCGATTTCTTCCAGTAACAAGCCGGTTTGACGATTAGACTCTTCCTGTGCGACACGGCGGCTGGCAGAAGTCAGAACCAGCCACCAGGCAACAATCCCGCCCAAAAACAGCAAGGCGACAAACACTTTTAAATACCCGGAGCGGAAGTGTTGCATCAGCCCGGGGTACTCGCGGCCGACTGTCAGCGCATCGTGCAGGTAAATCAAGCCAATGGTCGCGCCAAATAACAGCATGGCAATCAGCATCAACAACAAAAAGTGCGCCACACCGCCATTTAAATGCGGCCATAAACGTGGCGGCAGAAACTTTTTATTGAGTGCCTCCCATTGTGCACTGAGCCGCGCTTGCGGTTTACAGGCATCATGACAACGCGCATCCAAGCAACAGCACAGCGAGCAAATCGCACCGCCATAGGCCGGGCAATGCGCCATGTCACTCACTTCATACTCGCGCTCACAGATCACACATTGCTTGGTGGTCGATGGTTTTAAATAAGTGGGGCGCTGCCTGGCCAGGTAATATTTGCCTTTGGTATACCAGGCAATCAGCGGCGACATGAGCAAGGCGGTAAACAGCGAAATAAAGGTAGAAAACGACTGCGCCAACACCCCCATAATGCCGGTGTAGGCCGCGATTGAAATCGCCGATGCAATAAACATGGCGCCTACGCCCACCGGATTGATGTCGTACAAATAAGCGCGCCTGAATTCAATGCCTTTCGGGCTCAAACCCAGCGGCTTGTTAATCACCAGGTCAGCCACCACGGCGGCGATCCAGGCGATAGCGATATTGGCATACAGACCTAAAATCTCCTCCAGAGCCTGAAACACATTGAGCTCCATCAGCACAATGGCGATCATCACATTAAACGCTACCCAGACAATGCGCCCTGGATGGCTATGCGTGAGGCGGGCAAAAAAGTTGGACCACGCCAGCGAACCAGCGTAAGCATTGGTCATGTTGACCTTGATTTGCGACACGCAGACAAACAAAGCAGTCACCGCCAGCGCCACCTGGTGATTGCTGAATACGTGCTCAAAACCGATCCAGTACATATGGGTCGGATTCACCGCCGAGCTCAAGGGCATATCGCGGTTAAACACCAGGTAGGCCAGTAACGCGCCCGCCAGCATTTTGAGCATGCCAAGGATGACCCAGCCCGGTCCGGCCATCAGTACACCCAGATTCCAGCGCCAGTAATTTTCTTTGTTGCGGTCGGGCAGAAAGCGGAGAGAGGCGACCGGTTCACCTATCTGCGGAATCAGCGCCACGCCAACAGCGGTCGCCGTGCCAAACATCACCCAGTTAAAATGGCCGCCATCGGTCGAGACGCCAGCAAATGTGCTCAGGCGATGCAACACATCCGGGTCCATTCGGATAATGGCAAAAAACGGCAAAAACATCAGCGCAATCCAGATCGGTTGCGTGATCATCTGAATACGGCTAATCAAGGTCACACCATGCGTCACCAGCGGAATCACAATCAGCGCACTGACCAGATAGCCAAGATACAAAGGCAAATGAAAATACAGCTCCAGCGCATAGCCCATAATCGCCGCTTCGAGCGAAAACAGAATAAAAGTGAACGAAGCGTAAATAAACGAGGAGATGGTCGAGCCGATATAGCCAAAGCCCGCGCCGCGCGTCAGCAAGTCCATGTCCAGGCCATATTTGGCGGCATAGTAGCTAATCGGCAAGCCGGTTAAAAAGATAATCAGGCCAACGGCCAGAATCGCCCACAAGGCATTAGGGAAGCCATAATTAATGGTAATGGTGCCGCCAATCGCTTCCAGCACCAGAAATGAAATCGCTCCTAGCGCGGTATTCGAGACACGCAGAATCGACCACTTGCGAAATGCGCGCGGAGTATAGCGCAGCGCGTAATCTTCGATGGTTTCATTGGCCACCCAATTGTTATAGTCGCGACGAATCTTGACGATACGCTGTATCGGCTCAGCATGTGTGGCGGTTGAAACTTCGGAAGGGTGTAACAATCAACAATCCTTAAAAAGACGGGACCGTAATAGGAAAAAAATACGCGCCCCAATCTATGCTAGAGCGTCAGATGAAATCAATCACTACGTTAATTGACGTAGTGATCTAAAAGCATGCCACAAATAAAAAAAGCGGATAACAAACTTATCCGCTTTTTACGTTTGCTACCGAGTAATAGGCTGTTAACGCATGTATTAAGCCCAGAGCAAGCAGGTGCCCAGGTAAGCACCCAAAACTAGCATACATCCGCCTAACGCCTTGGCCACAGTTTTTGCCCACCCCTGTGGCTGGCGCCCCAACACCCAGCCACAGCCATGCAACAGTGCCGTCGCCAGCACCATACCGGCCAACGCAGCCCAATGGCTACCTAACTCTATACCATGCAAATAACCATGGGCGGCGGCGATCACCGCGACGCCAGCGAGCTGGACGCTACGTGATATCTTGATATCTGCCAGCAACAAAGCGCCCATCAACAACACACTGGCTACCACCAGCAACTCAGCCAGAGAGACAGATAACCAGGTCATCGCTGTGAGCGCAGCTGCCGCCATCGTCACCACAAACAGCACCGGCAACTGCCAGCCCTGCCCTTGCGGGCGACGCGCAGCCCACAGGCCAAGTGATAGCATCACCAGCAAGTGATCCCAACCTGTGAGTGGGTGCAAAAAGCCTGCTGCAAAGCCAGACGCGAGGCCGTGACCTGGATGGGCCAACGCACTGGTGGATGCAACGAGCCCAGCAATAGCTAACAGAATATTTTTTTTCATTGAATCTTCTCCAAACGAATTGCATTCACGATGAGTGAAGCGCTTCACCCACCAAATTTTCTAAATTGATTTAAGGGCCAACATTGGCAATGCGCGTTTGTGGCAAGCCGATACAACACCGCCACGGACGCGCAGTGCCAATTTTCAAAGCATGAGACCTTGCTTCTCAATAAACTTGACGATGTCTTCCAGGCCCTGCCCGCTTTTGAGGTTGCTGAACACAAACGGCTTGTCACCACGCATACGTTTGGCATCCTGATCCATCACCTCTAACGAGGCACCGACCATCGGCGCCAGGTCTATTTTGTTAATCACCAGCAAGTCAGATTTGGTGATGCCGGGCCCGCCTTTGCGCGGAATTTTCTCCCCAGCAGCCACATCAATCACATAAATCGTCAAATCAGACAACTCGGGACTAAAGGTCGCCGCCAGGTTATCGCCACCACTTTCCACAAACACGATATCCAGCGTTTGAAATCGTTTACTCAGCTGATCAACAGCTTCGAGATTCATGGAAGCATCCTCGCGAATGGCGGTATGCGGGCAGCCGCCGGTTTCCACGCCAATAATGCGCTCAGGGGTCAGCGCTTGATTGCGGGTTAAAAACTCGGCATCTTCCTTGGTGTAAATATCGTTAGTCACCACGGCGATGTTGTACACCTCACGCAGGCGCTGGCACAAGGCCAATGTCAGTGCGGTTTTACCTGAGCCCACCGGGCCACCAATGCCCACGCGCAAGGGCTCTTTGTAGTCAGTAACATTAGGCGTGGGGGTGTCAAACTGGGTATGTATTTTCATGATCTAAATAACCTGCTGTATTGTGTTTCGTGTTGGCAACCCGCGATGCTGAGCAAGGGGTTAAAATTACTCATTTCATCGTCGGGCAACTGCATTGCTGCCTGTATCACCTGGGGCAATTGCGACCCCAGAGCGAACAAAATGGTCTGCCCGGCGACCTGGCCAAGTGGCACGGCTTTCATGGCGGCACTGGCTTGATTTTCTAGCCAACCCCAAGCATAGCCATGTAGCATCTGCTCAGGCGCAATCTGCCAGTGCTGGGCAATCGCCGCATATAGTGTGGGGAATGCGGGCGTTTCCAGCGTGTTCACCTGTTCGACCAGTTCGGCAGACATCGGCTTCAAGTCATTCAACAAGCGCCGCAAAGAATAGCCCATCTGCCGCGTCTCGGCCCAGCCCTCGGCGGTATCGCGCCCGGCCTGGTAAAAGTGGTCCCAAGCCTGCACCTGTTGCATATCGTTTGCCTGCCAGGCCTGATACAAGCGATATAAAAGCGGCAACTCAAAGCGCGCCTGATAAACCTGCAAGCTATCGCCTATCCAGGCCTGCGCGGTCGCAACATCTTTCACTTCGCCAGACTCAATGGCCCACTCCAGCCCCTGCGAGTAACAATACGCACCCACCGGCAACAACGGGCTGGCCAGTTGTAATAGCCGACTCAGCGCCAGCGCATCAGCCATGCCCATGACCTCGCGGTTTCAATGAATGCGTGGCCTCATCACCATGCCGATGGCCACCACCGTAAGCGCCTGCTTCTGGCTCAAACGGCGCATGCACTTCACTCACTTGCATACCCAAGCCCAGCAGCATATCCCTGAGTACGTAATCCTGCTCCAGCCGTAACCAGCCATCACCTATCTGCAACGGCACATGGCGATTGCCTAAATGATAAGCCGCGCACATCAGGTCACGCGGCGTAGGCGCTATCACGTTGTAGACAGGCTCTTGGGCGGCAACAATCTGTACCACCATGCCCTCTTCAGATTTAAGCAAATCCCCGCCGCGCAGGATAATGCCGCGCGTTAAAAACAAGGCAGCCTCTTTGCCTGAGGCCAGTTTCACGCGCAGGCGGCTTTTCTGCCGCAGATCAAACGGTAGTTCGAGGGTGTCGTGAATATGGCCGCTCAAGGCAATGCGTTCGGTTAAGTGAATCATGTTAAAACTCTTTTTTTATTTGGCCGCCGATGCACGCAGCTGAACGCGGATAAGAAATAAATAATTTATCCAAATAATCATAACAGGTGTGCATCTGCGTTTATCCGCGTTCATCTACGGCTAAAATAGAAAATAACGCTGCGCCATCGGCAATACTTCGGCGGGTTCACAGACTAAAGGCATACCGTCAGCCAACACTTCATAGGTTTCCGGGTCGACTTCAATCTTGGGCATCCAGGTGTTATGCACCATGTCTGACTTTTTCACATCGCGCGTACCTTTGACCGCGACCAGCGGCTTTTGCAGTCCTAAGGCATGTATTTCAGGATTATCCAGCCCGGCTTGTGAGATAAAGGTCACCGCGGTTTTCAAACCGCCACCATAGGCGCCAAACATCGGACGGTAATGCACTGGCTGCGGCGTGGGGATAGACGCATTAGGGTCGCCCATGGCTGCTGCGGCAATCATGCCGCCCTTAATAATGGTAAATGGCTTCACGCCAAAGAAGGCGGGTTTCCACACCACCAGGTCAGCCAGTTTGCCGACCTCAACCGAGCCCACCACGTGTGAAATGCCGTGCGTAATGGCCGGGTTGATGGTGTATTTAGCGATATAGCGTTTGATGCGGAAGTTATCATTGCCCGGCGCGTCTTCCGCCAATGGCCCGCGCTGTATCTTCATTTTGTGTGCGGTTTGCCAGGTGCGGATAATCACCTCGCCCACGCGGCCCATGGCTTGCGAGTCGGATGACATCATGGAGAACGCACCCAAGTCATGGAAAATATCTTCGGCGGCAATGGTTTCACGGCGGATGCGGCTTTCGGCAAACGCAATATCCTCGGCAATGGCCGGGTCCAGGTGATGACAGACCATCAGCATATCCAGGTGCTCATCAATCGTATTCACAGTGAATGGCCGCGTCGGGTTGGTCGACGAAGGCAATACATTCGGATGGCTGGCCGCCTTGATAATATCTGGCGCATGACCACCGCCCGCGCCTTCGGTATGGAAGGTATGAATCGTGCGGCCTTTAAACGCGCCTATGGTGGTTTCTACAAAACCCGATTCGTTCAAAGTATCTGAGTGAATCGCCACTTGCACATCCATCTCATCGGCGACGCTCAGGCAGTTATCAATCGCTGCGGGCGTCGTGCCCCAGTCTTCGTGCAGCTTGAGGCCGATGACGCCCGCGCGGACCTGCTCACGCAGGGGTTCCGGTAGGCTGGCATTGCCTTTGCCCAAAAAGCCCAGGTTCATGGGGAACGCATCCGCCGATTGCAGCATACGTTGAATATGCCATGGCCCCGGCGTGCAGGTGGTGGCAAACGTGCCCGTGGCTGGCCCGGTGCCGCCGCCTATCATGGTAGTGACGCCAGACATGAGTGCCTCTTCAATCTGCTGCGGGCAAATAAAGTGGATATGCGTATCAATACCACCGGCGGTGATAATCATGCCTTCACCGGCAATCACCTCGGTGCCTGCGCCGATGGCAATGGTCACGCCCGGCTGGATATCCGGGTTACCGGCTTTACCAATGGCGGAAATATAGCCGCCTTTGATACCAATATCGGCTTTGACGATGCCCCAGTGATCGATAATCAAGGCATTGGTAATGACGGTATCAGCGACTTCTGCCGCCAAGCCCTGGCCTTGACCCATGCCATCACGAATGACCTTGCCGCCGCCAAATTTGACCTCTTCACCATAAATCGTGAAGTCTTTTTCTACCTCTACCCAGAGCTCGGTATCCGCCAGGCGCACCTTATCGCCTACCGTTGGCCCGAACATTTCGGCATAAGCGCGTTTATCCATCTTAATGCTCATTTCAAAGCCCCCATCACGCGTCCAGCAAAGCCATACACGTTTCGATCCCCGGCCAGTTGCACCAATTGCACCGTGCGCGTCTGGCCCGGCTCAAAGCGCACCGCCGTACCCGCAGCGATATTCAACCGACAACCATAGGCCAGCGCCCGGTCAAATGCCAAGGCATCGTTGGTTTCATAAAAGTGATAATGCGAACCGACCTGTATCGGCCGGTCTCCCTTGTTGGCCACATCCAGCGTCACCGTTGCGCGCCCTGTGTTGAGTTCGATGTCGCCTGCTGCGACCTGCATTTCGCCCGGAATCATGTTTTATCCTTTTGAATCTTTTCCATGCGTCAGTGAATGATCAACATGGATGAAGTGCAAGGCGCCCGGAACGCAGAAACCGGAATGTACATGTAGTACATGAGGATTTCGAGTACCGCGCAACGCCGCAATTCGCCATGTTCATCATTCACACCTAAGGAATGGGGTGATGGACTGTGACCAGCTTCGTCCCATCTGGAAACGTTGCCTCCACCTGAATATCTGGAATCATTTCCGGCACGCCTTCCATCACGTCATCGCGACTAAGCAACGTGGTGCCGAAGCTCATCAGCTCGGCCACCGTATTGCCATCGCGCGCGCCTTCCATAATCGCCGCGGTAATAAACGCGATCGCCTCCGGGTAATTGAGTTTGAGTCCACGCGCCTT
>CAYPZE010000023.1:0-19126 GCA_964415305.1 uncultured Methylotenera sp. | reverse complement strand
CCTGATACATCGTTCATTGTGACCCACCGCGGAATGGGATACAGCCTGCTACCCTAATTCCGCAATGAAAATCAGCCTTAAAATTTTTCTGGGATATTTTTTACTGGTTGGCTTGGCAGCCTGGTTTGTGTTGACCGTATTCGTAGACGAAGTTAAACCTGGTGTGCGACAAGCAATGGAAGACACCTTGGTAGACACTGCCAATGTGTTGGCCGAACTGGCCAAGGATGACCTGAAGCAAGGCGTAATTCAACATGGCCAATTTGCGCGCAGCTTACATGACTATCAACAGAAACCTGGTATGGCCAATATCTGGGGAGTATCGAAAAACTCTGCCGATTACCGAGTTTATATCACGGATACCAAAGGTAGGGTCGTCTTTGACTCCGACCATCGTGCAGTGGGACAAGACTACTCGCATTGGAACGATGTCTACCTGACACTAAGAAACCGCTATGGTGCACGGACGACGCCTGTAGACCGGACAAACCCCGACGGTGATACCGTCATGTATGTGGCAGCCCCCATCATGGATCACACTCAACTGATTGGCGTGCTCACTGTCGCCAAGCCGAATAGCACCATGCAGCCGTTTATTATGCACGCGCAGAAAAAGATCATGCAATGGGGTCTACTGTTATTCGCGCTATCTTTGTGTTTGGGGATTGTATTTACATGGCGGTTTACCCGTGCCATTCATCGTTTACGCGACTATGCCATAGCCGTTGCACAAGGCCAAAAAGCCGCCCCTCCCGATTCTCGCAATGACGAACTGGCTGAACTGGCTCAGGCCATGACCAGGATGCGAGAAGAACTGGATGGTCACCAGCACATACAAGAAGCCATACAGCAGCTCACTCATGAACTAAAAAGCCCTATGACAGCCATTCAAGCGGCCACAGAGCTCATTACACCAGACATGCCAATACAAGACCGTACATACTTTCTAAATAGCATTAAGCTACAAACCAGCCGCCTGCAGCTCATGGTACAAAACATCCTGGGACTGGCTGCACTCGAGCAGCAGCAGGCTTTGCTTCACCCGATCAGGATAGACTTGCCTGCGCTAGTAGAACAACAAATTCGCCTGGTACAAGACCGTGCCAGACAACGAAATATTCAACTACACACAGCAACCGCCCCATCACTATTCATTGCAGGCGATGCATTTTTATGCGGCCAGGCGGTGAGCAACTTGCTGGAAAATGCACTCGACTTCAGTCCTGACCACGGCAGCATCCATATCAGCTTAGCCAAAGACCATGATGGTACCTGGCTTCATATTCAGGACCAGGGCTGTGGCATCCCGGAATATGCGATGGATAAAATTAAAGAGAAGTTTTATTCTTTGCCCAGACCTGAAAATACACCGAATGCCGGTCAAAAAAGTACAGGGCTAGGCCTGAACTTTGTACAGCAAATCATGGCCTTGCATCACGGTCACGTCTGCATCAAAAATGCCTCGCCTGCGGGTGTTATCGCCAGCCTGCACTGGCCTGTATAATCCCTTCAATACGCCACTTCACGTCCACTTCACACTCAGCACAACAAGGCTTCACCAGCCAATATTATGCTGCAAGCTCTCTTATCAAGGAGTTTGCAATGCAAAAACCATTTTTATATAAATCCCTAGGCATATTGGCACTGATACTACTCATGTCCCTGGCATTGGGCTATGTGAATGAGCTGATTCTCGAACGTCAGGCTAGGCAAGCAGAGGTAGAAAGCAATATCGCAAAATCCTCCACAGAAGCCCAAACATTGACCGGGCCCGTCTTAGTGATTCCCTATACCGAACATTACACGGAAACGATAGGGACAGATAAAAATATCAAGACAGTTGAGGGCAAGGATGAAAAGTATCTCTACCTGCTACCAAACGCATTGGCTGTCACTGGCGATTTTGCGCACAACTATAAGCAACGAGGTATTTTCAAAGCACTCATGTATCGCTTTAATGGGGATATTGTAGGCAGCTTCAATTTAAACCAAATCAAAGTGCAGGCACAGCATGCAAACGGCAGCATCCGCTTTGGCCAGGCCATGTTAAGTATCGGGCTCAGCGACACCCGTGGTATCGATGGTCAACCGGTGTTGCATTGGGGGGCCCAAACACTCAGTTTGAAACAAGGCACACAGTTACCTTTATTGGGTGCAGGCATCCATTCTGAGCTGGGTAACTTACAACCAGAGCAAGGCCTCGTTTCTTTCAAGCTAAATCTGCATCTGCGCGGCATGCAACAATTCAACCTGATCCCGCTAGCAGACAAAAATAATGTTCGCTTGCACTCTCGTTGGCAGCACCCGCATTTTGATGGTCATTTTTTACCAGATGCCAGCAGCCAGCATATTAGCGACAAAGGCTTCGATGCCCAATGGGAAGTCTCATCACTCGCCAGCAATATCCAAGAGAGACTGCTTTCCAGTTTAAACCACACGTCTGCCAACCTGCCCCTTGACGCCATCAGTGTAGGCTTTGTTGAACCAGTCAACATCTACAGCCTATCAAATCGAGCAACGAAATATGGCTTACTTTTTATTGGGCTGACCTTTGCTGGCTTTTTTATTTTTGAGGTGATGAAACAACTACGCATCCATCCCGCGCAATACACACTGGTTGGTTTAGCCATGGCGGTATTTTATTTGCTGCTGGTTTCTTTGGCGGAGCATATCGGCTTCAGCTATGCCTACCTGATTGCCAGCACCGCTTGTATCAGTCTGATTGGTTATTACCTGGCTAATATTATGCAGAACCGCCGTTATGGCATGGTGTTCTCTCTCAAACTTGGTCTGCTATACGCGACCTTGTACGGCATCCTGATCTCGGAAGACAACGCGCTGCTGATGGGCTCTTTACTGATATTCAGTTTGCTGACCTTCACCATGGTGGTGACCCGCAAAGTGAACTGGTACGCACTCAGTAATCAATAACATTTCCGGGCGGCGCTTGCCGCCCGTACAGTGAGGCAAGCAATGAAAAAGATTTTTTACGGTTTCATCATTTGCGCAATCTTGGCGAGCATCATGCCAGAGAACGCAGTCGTTCCTGTGCAATATGCATCCACCAAAGACTGGAATCATGACAGTTACTGGTTTGCCCCCTGGGGAAAATCAGGCGTTCACAAAGGGATCGATATTTTTGCCCGCAAGAAAACCCCGGTGCTTTCGGCAAGTACCGGCTTAGTCATCTTCACAGGAAGCATTGAAAGAGGGGGAAATGTGGTCGCGATTCTTTCGCCCAAAGGGCGCATTCACTACTACGCACACTTAGAGGCCATAGAAACCCATCCATTGGCGCTGGTTAATCAGCGAAGTCTTATTGGCACGGTAGGGAACAGCGGCAATGCCAGAGGAAAAGCACCTCACCTGCATTACAGCATTCTCAGCCTGATACCTCACCCGGCAGAAATCACATTGGAAAAACAAGGATGGAAAAGAATGTTCTACATCAATCCCAATGTATTACTGACGCAACAACCATCTTGCACTACATTTATAAATACTTTTTCGCCAAAGCAACCTGTTGTTTAAGACCAATATTCACCAACCTGGGCACCAAACCATTCAGCCAGGCAAAGAAGCTTTGCGGCTGGCCAATAAATAGCTCTTGTTTATCTTTTTGTAATGCCCGCACAATTTTATCTGCCACCTCTTGCGGGCTATCCACAGCCTGGCCAGAAGCCTGCCACATGGCATTGGTACGGTCATCGTTCATAGGGGTGGCTATCGCGCGTGGTGCAATATAGGTGATGCCAATATTGGTATCCACTAATTCGCGGCGCAAGGCCTGGCTGAAACCATGCACGGCAAATTTGCTCGCGCAATATGTCGCAAAATGGGGAAAGCCCAATGAGCCAAAAATAGAGCCGACAAACGCCAGATGCCCATGCCCACGTTGCAAAAAGTAGCTGACAAATTCACGGCTCAGCACCAGTGTGGCGGTCACATTGGTATGCACGATGTTATCGATGCTGACCTCGGTTTGCGCGGCAAACTCGGTGAATTCGATCATCCCGGCATTGTTAATCAGTAAATCCACATGGCCCATCTCACGCAACGATTGTTTTAACACCTGACTGGCCATATTGGGCTGCGCGAGATCGGTGACAATAATATGCGACTTGCCGCCCTGTGCAGCGACGCGTTTTTGCAGCGCATGCAGTTTGACCGGATCACGCCCGACCAGGCCGACGATAGCGCCTTGCGCGGCGAGCGAAAGGGCTAGCACGGATCCCAGGCCACCAGTGGCGCCTGTTAACACGACATGCAGGTTACGTAAATCCATCATGCACTCCTAGGCAGCTACATCCAGCGGTTGGCTGGCCGCTTGTGCCGCCACATGCTTGAAAATATCGCCATACAAGCGGTAAAAACGCTTGGCGGCATGAATAATGATTTGCTGATCTTCTGGCTTGGTCACCTGGTTCATCAGGCTCTCGTAAAAAGTGACATGGCTCAGATCAAGCGAGCCGTGTGAAAACAGGTAGCTAAAAGCTTTTTTTGGCAGCTTGAGCGCCTGCATGATTTTTTCACCGGCCTGGGTGGCGACCGCCGTGCTGGTGCCTTCGAGTACCAGCACCATGCCAAAAAACCCCAAGGGATTAACGCGGTTGATCATGTCGTAAGCATAGGCCACCATCACTTCGGTTTCATGACAAGCAGCATCGGCAGCGGTCGCGCTATTACGCACCGACTCTTTATCGCCACCACTCGCGGCAATATCATTGAGCACCCATTCCTGATGCCCCATTTCCTCTTCGATATATTCACCAATGGCGGTACGCAGCCACTCATACTCACCACTCAAACGCCCCCCACAAGCCATGAGCAAAGGCGTAGTATGCTTGACGTGATGATAGGCCTGGGTGAGAAATGCGCGATAAGTCTCCAGCGTGATATGGCCTTGTGCGCCTTGCACAATTAGCGGCAAGGTCATCAAGGTATGACGCTCCTGCTCGGTCGCACTTAATAATTGCTGATAGAAAGTCATTTAAATTCCTTCATAGATAGTGTCGATGTCAGTCGCATAAGCGGCTGCTATCGCATCACGTTTTAAGCGGCCATTGGCCGTGAGTTGTCCGTTATGCGGGCTGAATGGCTGCCTGGCAAACACCACATCGCCCACCTGTGCGTAGTCCGGCAGCTGTTGATTCACCTGCGCAATGGCCTGCGCCACCTGCTCAGCGCTGCACTGTGGCTGTGGTACCACAATCGCCACATTAAACGGCCTCGCTTCTCCAAACACACACACCTGCAGCAATGCTGGCTGGTGTATCAATGTACTCTCCACCCACTCAGGCGAGACATTGCGCCCAAACGAGGTAATAAACATATTTTTCTTTCTGCCTGAGAGATACCAGTAGCCCTCGTCGTCCTGATAAGCCAGGTCGCCCGTGGCCAAGTATCCTTCTTCGTCCAGCACCGGCGTAGCTATGCCGCCTGCAGGCTGGGTATAGCCCTGATATAGCGCGCCTTTTACCCAGAGTTCACCGGTAAGATCGACGCGTAACTGCACATGGGGCAAGGGTTTGCCGATGCTGCCCGGCTTGTGTGATTGCGGCGTATTCAGTGCCACCACAGACCCACATTCAGACAAGCCATATCCTTCAAAGACAGGCAAGCCTAGCGCCTGCGCTTGCAGAATCAGCGCGGGCACTACCTTGGCACCGCCGACGGCCACAAAACGTAACTGCGTCAGCGCGGCCTGTCCGGCTTGCATATAGGTCACCAGCGCACGCAGCAATTCTGGAATCAGAATCGCCGTCGTCGCACGGCTGCCTTGCAAACCTTGATACAGGCGGCTGATATCAAACTGGCTACCAGTAAACCCTACGGCTTGGCTGGGATAGACCACCACTGTTGCTCCTGAAATCAGGCTGGCATAAACACCTGCCACGTTTTCCAGCAAGGTGGCCAGCGGCAACACGCAAAAATGGCGATCAGCGGCGCCTGGCTGTATCAAGGTGGTAATAGAACTCGCGACCTGCCACATGGTCTGTGCTGACAAACACACGCCTTTAGGCGCACCAGTCGTGCCAGAGGTATAGGTAATTTTATCGGCTGCCGCCACACGATCATCGGCATGCACACGTAACACTGCCACGGTTTGCCCCGCCACCTCCCACTCAGCAAGCAGTGTACTGTCTGGGTAAAGCGGTTGCCAGGCCGCGGGCATATCGGTGAATACCAGGCTCACCCCAGCATCTGCAATCGCATGCTGTTTTTGCGCCGCCGTAAAAAATGCCGGCACGGGGACGTTGCTGCAACCAGCGGCCAGTATCGCCAAATCCAGCGCAATCCAGGCCGGGCTATTGTCCATCGCCAATGCCACAGTGGCCTGGCTTGTCAGCGCCTTCAAAGCGTCAGACAGCCGTGCAACTTCAGCCACCAGCGCACTGTAAGTCAGCTGCGTAGCTTGCCCCTCGAGGGCAACGCGTGTTGGTGCTTGTAATGCCTGCGCCTGAATCTGTTGTAATAGCATGATGGTGATGAGTGCTTATATTGGTGACTCGAGTATTGTCAGTTACAAAGGATCCGCCACACCACGAATGGCGACAATCTGCGGCGTATGTTTGTAATAACTGCCCCACTTAGCGCGCTCTTCTGCACTCAATCGCTCCGGATTGGCCATGGCCAGCGGAAACAGATCGACACCGCCTTTAATTAAGCCATTTTGCAGACTGTGATGTGCGGTCGCCACGCCCCACGGCAGGTTCATGCTCAAACTATGCTGAATCACATGTGCAATCAGTACCCCAGCATTGCGCGGATTGGCCACCGCCAGGTTACCAATGTAGGTAATTTCGGCGCGGCTGATGACCCGGTCCAGTTCGCGCGACATCAACTGCTCAATCGGTTCGTCCAGATACTGCTCAAGAAATAAACGATCTTGCGCCGCATTGCACAAGCCGAATGCGGCCATCAACACGCCGCTTGCATCACGCAACGCCACCAGCTGCGGCATAAAGTGACTGACTTCTGCACCATACACCTGCTTAAACACAGCCGCGATAAAAGCCTCCACCTCTTGGCGGCACGGCGCCCCACGCTCAACCAAATGACCCGTAATCTCATTCACTTGATACCTTTTCGCCTGGGCAAAATTCCTCAACTCATAAGCAGATGACGCATGGTAAAACGATGTATTTGACTCTGAATGCAGCATTTCATTTCTTTCGCCGACAACAATCTTGTTTAGCTAGGTGCAAGCGGCGTGCCAAATATTTTTTATATAAAAATCAACATCTTATGGAAAAACCACCCCGCACTTCTGCACTTTTTGCAGAGCCACGACGCTCGAAACATGATGAAACCTGCATTTTTTGCATGACCCAAGGGTAATCAGGTGCTTCATAAAGCGCATCCAACCATAGATGAAAATAATTTCACCATTGTATTCAATCAGTTAGACAAGACTACTTTAGTCAGCGATACAAATGGCATATGAATTGCGGTAGTTCGTTCCATATTTTTCAATCACATAGCCGTTTTATAAACTGAGAGCCTAGAAAGTTATGTATCAATTTTTAAAAGCCTACGGCCTGTTCCTGATATTAAGCGGCCTCACGCCATTGCTATTATGGATTACCGGCGCGATCTCCGGTGAGGGCTTTAAAGATGCGGCACTCATCACGACTTTGTGGCTGATTCCTCTATGGTGGAGCCCGACGCGGATACGCTCACTGAGCGCTTTCATTGGTATAGGCATTGCCTGCCTGGCCTTACCAGGGCTGGCCTATTTTTTGGTCTATCGCCAAGAGCTCACACAAAGCCTGATGATGATTTTATTTGAGTCTAATCAGACAGAGTCTCAGGAGTATCTCAAGAATTACTTTGTTTGGTGGTTTGCTGCTGTTTTCCTGGCGTATCTGCTGGTGCCATACCAACTCTGGCGCACCTTACAGCCAGCGCAGCTCAGTCGCACCAAAGCACTGAGTTATTCAATCATTGCCATTTTGCTGGCCTTGACCTCTCCGATAAACCACGCACTTCATGGCCATTGGCATCTCGCCTCAAAAAGCATAGACAGGCACTTTGGTGCAACAGCGCCGTTTCAGTTGATATTGGGTTATTTCAACTATCAAAAACAGCTTGCCGAAGTAGAAGGTATTTTGCTGAGCATGCGCAAGATACCGCCTTTAAAAAATCTCACCGAGCAGGCTAAACCAGAACAAACCACGCTGGTGCTGGTTATTGGCGAATCGACATCCCGCTTGCACATGAGTCTTTATGGCTACCCGAGAAATACCAATCCCGAACTTAGCAAAATCAAAGATGAACTGGTGTTGTTTGACAATGTTTACTCACCACGGCCAAACACCATTGAAAGTTTGCAACAGGTACTGACATTCGCAGACCAGTTACATCCTAACGACTACAAAAACAAGCCGTCATTGATTGCCATGATGAAGCAGGCTGGTTATTTCACGATATGGATCACTAACCAGCAAAGTTTAACCGGTCGCAACACCATGCTAACCACTTTCGCCAAACAGGCGGATCGACAATACTTTCTTAATAACGAACGTCAGCAAAATGCATTCAGCTTTGATGAGAAAGTGTTAACCCCTTTTGCTAAAAGCCTAGAAGATCCACACCAGAAGAAATTGATTGTGGTGCACTTGCTAGGCACTCACATGAAATATGACTATCGCTACCCCAAAGCATTTGCAACCTTCAAGTCTGGCCAAGGCCTGCCTAACCATGCCATGGATGACAAGCAAGTTGAACAGATTGACAGTTATGACAATGCAGTCCGCTACAACGACTGGATATTGTCACAGTTAATTTCAACCTTGAAAGCCAAGCGTCAGCATAGCCTGCTAGTCTACTTCTCGGATCATGGCGAAGATGTGTATGACAGTGCGCCTTATACCTTTCAAGGTAGAAACGAGGCCACGCCCACACTGCCCATGTACAGTATTCCCTTCATGGTCTGGCACTCCAATGACTGGTTTAACCGTAGCACGGTATTTGCCGGGATACAAATCCATCGACAGTATGACAACGCAGATTTTATTTACACATTTGCTGAGATGGTCGGCCTGTCATTCGATGGTTTTAAAGCCGATGAAAGCCTGGTCAACACGGCCTTCATGCAAGACAATATTCTGGTCGGCGATCCGTTTATTGGCAAACTTAAACCTTTGCCTGGTACTCAACAATTCAACGCGAACAAACTGGCTTTATGGAACCCTGGATATCTGGCAGAACATTAATCAGGCTCTGGTGGCTATGGTTATTTGCAGCAGTCATGATTGTGTGGCTAGCAAATGGTACATCGCTGGATATCTGGCTTGCCGATAGAGCGTTCGACATTCACCAGCATGCATTTACACTCAAACATAGTGTCTTGCTGGAAACCGTCATGCATGGCTACGCAAAAACAATCTTCAGCATATTTTGGTTGTTGCTCGTGCTGATTGCCTTTGTGCCCTCCGAGAAACTGCCTGTGCATTTTTCGGCATCAACCAGATATGCCTTGCGCTGGGTCACTACTTTAGCCTTAGTAAATGCTGCCCTGGTTTCTTGTCTCAAGCACAAAATGCCGCATGCCTGTCCGTGGGACATTACTCGCTACGGTGGTATCTCACCCTGGGTACCAACCTTCAGTAGCCACCCTGCCACACAGACCGGTCATTGTTTTCCGGCAGGACATGCCACCAGTGGCGTCTGGCTGGCTGCCCTGTGTTTATTATGGCTACCGCAAGAGCCACGCAAAGCATTATTAGTGGCGGTTGCAGGGCTGGCAGTCGGGTTTATGTTAGGCTGGGCACAGCAAATCAGAGGCGCCCACTTTTTATCGCATACCCTAACCTCGCTGTGGCTGATGTGTAGTTGGTTATTACTGGTATTCACTTTTTCCAAAAGTCGTATTTAATAGAGTCGTATTGAATGAAGATGCTCACCCGCGCGCTGCGCGCACTCTTTACCCCACAAACCTGCCTGATCTGGGGCGCGAGCCTGTGGCTGATGCTGACCAGCAACCATGCCTTATTTGAACACCTGCTCAACGTTTACCCATGGAACGCCCATAACGCAGGCTTTATCATCAGCATCGGCCTGTTTTTTACCTTGAGCATCACCTTATGGCTGATGCTGCTCGCGCATGGCAAATCCGCGCGCTGGGTATTGGCCATCATTGTGCTGTCTGCGGCCTGGGCCGCGTATTACATGGATGAGTTTGGCGTCATTATTGACCATGTGATGTTGGATAACGCTGCGAAAACAGACACCCAGGAAGTGATGGGGCTGCTGTCTTGGGGCTTTTTAATCAAAATGCTATTGCTGGGTGTGCTGCCTGCATGGGTGCTGATCAAAAAAGTGCCCGCACGCTTTTTTCAGCGCGACCCCATCATGGTGCGCATTAAACAAATCGCCTTACTTTTGCTGGGGATGATATTGGTGGTGATGCCATGCAGCGCCGATTACGCCACGTTTGTACGTGAGCATAAAATGGTCCGCATGTATGCCAATCCGACGTTTTTTCACTACTCCCTGGTGAAATGGGCGTCAAAGAAAATGTTTACCCGCAGCATCTCCGGCCTACAAAAAACGGCGGCGGATACCGTCAATGTTGAAGCCGACCAGCATCATGAGTTAATCATTATGGTGGTGGGTGAAACGGCGCGTTTTGACCGCTTTTCGCTCAACGGCTATCCACGCGACACCAACCCCAGACTGAGTAAAGAGGCGGTTGTGAGCTTTAAACAAGTCAGCTCTTGCGGCACCTCGACCGGCGTCTCTGTGCCTTGCATGTTTTCAATGCTGACCAGAAAGCAATATGACGAAGACAAAGCCTTACATATGGAGAATGCGCTGGATGTACTCAACCGCGAAGGCGTGAAAGTATTGTGGCGGGATAACAACTCAGACTCCAAAGGTGTCGCCTTGCGCGTCCCTTACGAAGACTTCCGCTCCCCGGCGCATAACCCGGTGTGCGACGACAACGAATGCCGTGACATCGGCATGCTGAGCGGGCTGGATAAGTTTGTTGAAAAAAACAAAGACCATGACATTCTGATCGTGCTGCATCAGATGGGCAATCACGGCCCGGAATACTATCGTCGCTATCCAGATGCGTTCAAGAAATTCACGCCAATTTGCAAAACTGGCCGCTTGTCAGAATGTTCGCAACAGGAAATCGACAACTCGTATGACAACGCGATTTTGTATACCGATTACTTTTTGTCGGAAGTGATTCAATTTTTGAAAAAATATGACAGCAAGCGCGAAACCGCCATGTTGTATGTATCAGATCATGGCGAGTCACTCGGTGAGCATGGTATTTACTTGCACGCTGCGCCATATATGATTGCGCCCAAAGAACAAACCCACGTACCGGCGATTTTGTGGGTAGGCCAGCATTTTGACTACCAGTTGCCACAAATCACGCCCTACGCCGAGTATGCCCTCAGCCATGACGATGTATTTTGCACCTTGCTGACCGCCTATGAACTGAAATCAGAAGTATGTCATGCTGAGTTTGGCTGGCTGGCACAAAACCGCGAGCTACAAGAGGAGCAGCGCAAACACCTGCACCCCATCAAAGCAAGCGGCACTAATTAGCGCTATCGCAGCGCAAGGCTGGCAGCTCCGAGGTCAGCTTGCTGGGCGTGAGCCAAAACAAGGGCTTGATGCGCTCATCGACATGGCAGGCATCAATATAACCAATCGCGCCATTAGTTTCAGCGACGTAGCGGATCATGGCCTCTTCTGATTGCACGGTATACGGCGGCTCAACGCCGTGAAAATAGAGGCCGTTCCAGTAATTGATTTGCGACTTGGGGCTACTGTGCAACACTTGCTGTGAAAACCTCAAGCGCAGCGGATGCTCACTGTGGAGATTGACCGGATGCAGTGCCTGTCCGTGCGAGGCATACAGTTTCTTCCGCCAGAAGATCAGACCTAGTTCATCAGCATGTACCTCTGGTGCCAGGCCTGCTTGGGCAGGCACAATCACCGCAATCGTGCGAGTATCTTCGGCGGCAACGGCACTGTGTGTCGTACACAGCAGCCATATTGCCAGCAGACAGCTACGCATGAGTGCTTTTGAAAAGTATGCCTGCATCAAAACATCACCGCAAAAGATGAGACAAAACCACGGGGCACATCTTCGTACTCTGCGCTACCACCCACAAACTCAAACTTGAGCAACTGGTTGCGCTTTACCCTTTTGGTGATGCCCAGCACCCAGCGATCTGCATTCTTGCTCTCGTCCTCGTGCAAAGTTTCCAAACGTGTGATCCAGTACCACTCGCCTCCCAGAGCGTAAGCACTTTGCAAATAAGCGCCTCTGCCACCATCATCGCCGTTCGCTGCTCTACGCTCAAAGAGCTCTCCACTAAACTCCCAGCGGTTTAATTCCAGCAAAAAATCTAGGCCATACAGGTGATAGGTTGGCGAGCCACTAGTGTCTTTTTGATAGCTCATGACGTTGAGGCCCAAGGTATTGAGACCGGTGTTGTTGCCGCTCAGGCCGAGGATGTTGTTGAAAGCGACACGCACCCCTCTCACCTCACGAAAAATGATTTCATCACCTTCTTGACGTTGCTCTTTGAGCCCCTGAGCATACACCTGGTACTCCATGTCTATATGCTTGACCGGCAAACTGCCAAACAACATCGCACCATTGAGACTGGAAGGAAAAAAACGGGAGGTGACCAGGGGGCGACTGGCGGTCCACACCAGCGGTGGCGCGTGCAACTGGTTCCAGCGACCGGCTGGCGTCAGAAAGCGGCCAAGACGAATATTGGCTTCCTCATTCAGGTTATAGTCAAAGTAAAATCGCTCAAGGTCGACATAGCTTTGCTTAGTGTTAGCCCCCTCGTGGTGGTCATAAGAAATTGGATTTTCTAGCTCTAGCTCGCTGAAAAACTTGACGCGGGCACCTTGATCCCAGGTCACGATCATACTCACTTCATTCAGCTTGAGTTGTGCGGCTTCAGTCCGCGGCAAACGTGCATCCATGCTGGTGTATCCACCCACATGAAAACCATGCCAAAATGAGTCAGCCTCCTCAGCCAGAACTGGCTTGCATAGCATACACAGGCTGATTACACTGAGCGTAATCCTGGTGAACGTGCTTAACATAGTTGATCCATCATGATCATTCCGGCAAAAACCATTTGACCCATATTTTCTCACATCTCATGCGCTTTCATTCCCCCCTCACCATCCGCAAAATGCTTTTAATTGCATTTTTGCTGGCTGGCTTGCTGCCAGTGCTGATGGTGAGTTTGCTCAGCTTTTATCAGGCCAGGCAGGCGTTACGCGTTGAAATTCAGCACGACCTACAAACTACAGGGAATGCGGTGGCAGAACACGTAGACCGCGTGATGAACGAGCGTGTACAGAATGTGCGTAGCTGGAGCCAACTCGCGATCATGCAAGACTTGCTGATTGGCGACATTGATAAACGGCTATCGATCTTTTTGGCTGAGACCAGACGCAGCTATGCCGAGCAATATATCAGCCTGGATGTGGCAGATTTGCAAGCACACATTATCGCCTCCAGCCGCCCTGCCAACATTGGCCAAACCTTACACACGCCGCCAGTGTGGATGTCATTTCGCGACAATGGTCAAACCATTACCATCTATCATCTCAGCAATCACCAGTTAATGATCTCGGCGCCGATCTTTTCACAAAATACGCTGCAACCGATGGGGCACTTGATGGCCACTTTTAACTGGCAAGTGATTGAAAACCTGCTGGACCACGCGGCACAACATAGCACCGAACTGGCGCTGTTTGACAATACACAGCACATGCTGGCGCAATCGCACCTCTGGTCAGACCAGAAACACAGCCTGCATGCAAAAGCGGCATTAACCAGCCGCTTGCCGCTCAATGGCTGGCAGATACACCTCAACAAAGACCATGATGTGGCGGTCGCGCCCGTACACCGCTTAGGCATGATTTTTATCGCCTTGCTTGGTGCGATTCTGGTGTTTTCGGTCTTACTGGTGCGGCCCCTGGCGCAAAATATCAGCCGTCCGCTAGAAACACTCACGCGTTATGTGCAACGCTTTCGCCAGCCCGGCAGCCAGCCACCAACCGCTAGCGGTCCGGCCGAGGTGCAATCCTTGCATCAGGCATTCACGCAAATGGCCAGCGACCTGGTCGAGTCAGAACAGCAGTTAACACGCGCGGCCAAATTAGCTGTGGTCGGCGAAATGGCTGCCGCCATGAGCCACGAGGTCCGTACACCGCTGGGCATCATGCGCTCGTCAGCCGATGTGTTATTAAGAGAGCCGCAACTCAGTGCCGATGGCCGCGAAGTACTCGGATTTATTATTTCGGAAACTGAACGCCTGAACAAGCTGGTCAGCGCCCTGATTGACGCGGCCCGCCCGCGGCTACCGAACAAAATCCCCTTAGACTTGCAAGCCCATTTACATCATGTGGTCGCCATGTTGCAGAAACCAGCGCAGGACAAACACATCAGCCTCACCCTGCAAGCCACACAGCCCATCACCATCGCCGCCGATCAAGATCAGATGACACAAGTGCTGGTCAACTTGCTAATGAATGCGATTCAAATTTTGCCGGCAGGTGGACACATTAACCTGCAATTATCAGCCGATAGACAAAGCGCTTATATTGCCGTTGCCGATGACGGCCCGGGTGTGCCACCCGCGCAACAAGACCATTTATTTGAAGCCTTTTTTACCCAGCGCGCTGGCGGCGTCGGCCTCGGGCTGGCCGTGGTCAAGCAAATCATAGAGGCGCACAATGGTACAATCAGCTATAGCACCAGCGCCTGGCAAGGCGCCCAATTTAACTTATCACTTCCATTAGCGACTGCATAACCATGTCCACCCCGCAACACACTATTTTGGCTGTAGATGACGAACCACATATGCGCAGGCTGCTGGAAATCAGCTTGCGCCAGGCAGGTTACCGTGCCCTGTCTGCGGGCAATGGCCGCGAAGCGCTTGAGCTCATACAACAACAGCAAATAGACCTGGTCGTGAGTGACTTGCACATGCCTGGCATGAGTGGTTTGCAATTACTGGAAGCGATACGCAAACAATATGAGCGGCTACCTTTTATCATGGTGACCGCGCAAGGGGAAATTAAAACCGCGGTCGAAGCGATGAAACTGGGTGCCAGTGATTATATTTTGCGGCCGTTTGAACTCGAAACCCTCGAAATTGCTATCCAGAAAGCCTTGGCCGTGAATCGCATCCAGCTCGAAAACGCCTTTCTTAAGGAAACCAGCCAGCCAGCGGTGACCGGCCTGATTGGCAACAGCGTGCCTATGCAGTCACTGAAACAAATGATCCAGCAAGTGGCGCCTGAGCGCGCCACGGTATTTATTGTTGGCGAAACTGGCACAGGTAAAGAGCTGGTGGCGAAAGCGCTGCACGATGCGTCACCGCGAAAATCAGCGCTTTTCGTGGCGGTGAACTGTGCGGCGATTCCCGTCGATATTCTGGAATCCGAATTGTTTGGCCATGAAAAAGGCGCGTTTACTGGTGCAGTAAAAGAGCGCGTCGGCAAGTTTGAACTGGCCAATGGCGGTACGCTGTTTCTGGATGAAATCACAGAAATGCCTATTCAATTACAGTCAAAATTATTGCGCGTGCTGCAGGAAAACATCGTTGAAAAGCTGGGCGGCAACCGGCAAATTGCGCTGGATGTGCGCGTGGTGGCCGCAACCAACCGCGATCCGCTACAAGCAGTCAAAGAAGGCAAATTGCGTGAGGATGTCTACTATCGGCTGAATGTGATACAGCTACCAGTGCCACCATTGCGTGAGCGTGGCGAAGATGTGGGGTTGCTGGCGGACTACTTTCTGCATAAGCGCCAGGGTAAGCTGAGTGAAAGTGCGCGCTTATGTTTGCAGCAATATCGCTGGCCTGGCAATGTGCGCGAACTGGAAAACATACTGGAACGCGCAGCGATTCTGGCCGGGAGCCAGACCATACAACCGCAGCACCTGCCTGCCGATATTGCACAACCACTGGCGGCGGCGGCCACCGAATCCAGCAACACGGCCACGGACAGCAACGACCTGTCCATTCCTCACGCGACTGAAATCATAGAGCGCCGCCTGATTTTGCAGGCACTAGACCATTGCCAGGGCAACAAAACCAAGGCAGCCAAGCTGCTTGAAATCAGTGAGCGCTCACTGTGGAACAAACTGAACCAATACGGTTTACGTTAACGCCCGATTGACTGCGAGTGCATCAGCTTATTCAGCCCACAGGTAAGCGTCCATTGCTAAAATGCCGTAAGTGTTTTCTGGCGTGAACCGCTTAACCTCGCCTTGCGCACTGCCAGCCGCCACAAACAAAGGCATCAAGTGATCTTCACTCGGATGCGCCTGCACCCCTTGCGGACATTCCACACGGTAATTAAGCAGGTGTTGCCATTGCTGCTGCATGATGCGTTCAGCCATCCAGTCGGCAAACGGGAGCACATACGGCAAAGGTGCAGCATCGCGGTCCGCGGTAAAAAAGTCTGACAAGTTATGCGTGATGGCGCCTGAGGCCAAAATCAAGATGTTGTCCTGATGCAAACCTTGCAGCGCACGCCCCAGCGCAAACTGCGCTGCGGGCGTCGCACGGCTTTGAATCGATAACTGCGTCACCGGAATATCTGCCTCAGGATACATTAGCATCAGCGGCACCCATGCCCCATGATCCAGCCCGCGATGGTTATGCGTTTGCACACTGATGTCGTGCGCCTGCAACAATGCCACCACCTGTTGCGCCAGCGCTGGTGCGCCCGGTGCCGGATATTGCTTCGCATACAAGGCGGGCGGAAACCCGGCAAAGTCATGGATGGTTTCCGGCTGCGCTGCCAGGCTGACGGTGGCCACACGCGTATCCCAATGCGCAGACACCACCAGGATGGCATCCGGCCTTGGCAAGCTGGCGGCAATCTCTGCCAGCAACGGGCCGGTGCGACCCGGCTCAATGGCCAGCATGGGCGCACCATGTGAGACAAATAAGGTCGTCATCGCTGTGTATTCCGCCGATATGATTAACGGCGACGGTTATCCAGGCTAAATGCGCCCGCACCAAACGCCACCACCATCAGCAAGCCACCAACAATGGTCAGGTTTTTCAGGAACATAATCTGTTGCATCTGATCTGCCAGGTTATTGTGAAACATAAAGGCGGTTGCCACTGTAAACACGGCAATCCCGGCGGCGGCCAAACGGGTTTTGTAACCCACCAGCAAAGCAATGCCAAGCACCAGCTCGACAAACAAGGCAATCGCATAAGCGACCTCAGGCAATGGCGCACCCACGCTCTGAATATAACCAATCGTGCCCGCCGGATTCGCCGCCTTGCTCAAGCCGCTGATGATAAAAATCTGTGATAACAAAATACGACCAGCCACACTGGCTGCGGATTGGATTGCGTTCATGTTGTGCTCCTTTGTGTTGTGTATGCGATGTGTTCATCAGCCGCACATCGCACGTTTCCCTGAGAAAATAGTGACTAGATTGGTTTAGCTGATGAACGGCATTGTATTCCTGAAACAAAAAAATGATAATCCCATGCATATTTGTAAAACTGTCTCATATGGATTGACAATCAATGGCCTCATTAGAAGAAATGCATTTTTTTGTTGAAGTGGTCAAACATGGCAATTTCACCAGCGCAGCGCAGGCGCTGGGTATCTCCAAACAACTGGTCAGCCGCCGCATTATCGCGCTGGAGGCTAGGCTGGGCGTACGACTACTGCTGCGCACGACGCGCAAACTGTCGCCTACAGAAACCGGCAAAGTGTTTTTTCAGCGCGCGCAACACATCCTGCAAGCCATCCACGATGCCGAATTAGAGGTAAGCAATCGCTCGGATGCACTACGTGGCATGCTCAAAATTTCTGTGCCGCTGTCTTATGCCCACTTGCGGCTGGCGCCTGCGCTCACGGCTTTTATGCAACAGCATCCTTTGGTTGATGTCTGGCTGGATGCAGATAACCGGCATGTGGATATGATTAGCGAAGGCTATGACATGGTGATACGGGTGACCGACCAGCCCGAAGATGGTATGGTGGCGCGCAAGCTCGAAGACGCGGCGATGCGTTATTGTTGCAGCCCGGATTACATTGCACGCCATGGCGTGCCCGCCTCGCCGCAGGCACTGTCCAAGCATGCCTGCTTAACGCATAGAGCCAGTGAGTGGCTGTTTAGTGAACATGACCAGATATATCGCATCCCGATTCATGCTCGCTTGAAATCCAACCACGGTGAGGTCTTGCGCGATGCCGCCGTGGCCGGTTTGGGTATTACCGGCTTACCGGCGTTTTATGTGCTGGAAGATTTGCAACATGGCAGACTGGTCGAGGTGCTTGCGGACTATCGCATGCAGCAAGCAGGCATTTATGCCATGTATCGTTACCACAAGCAGGTCTCAGCCAACGCGCTGGCCTTGATTGAGCACTTGCGGCAATGGTTTCAACCCACGGCCGCCTAAGCGGAGGCCTACTCCATAAGTGTGACGCGTTTACCGCCATCGATACTGTAGCCGCCCGGGCCAAACGCAATAATCACTAAGAGGCCACCAATAATGGTGATATTTTTAAGAAACATAATCACCTGCATCGGGTCCGCCATATTGCTGTGAAACATCAAGGCAGTGACAAAAGTGAACACGGCAATGCCCGCCGCGGCCAACTGCGCTTTAAAGCCGACCAATAAGGCAATGCCCAGGCCGAGCTCAACTACCAGCGCCACCACATAGGCCACTTGCGGCAAAGGTAAATGTGCACTTTCAATATAGGCAATCGTGCCTGCCGGGTCCATGATTTTAGCAACGCCGCTAATAATAAAAATCAAAGATAACAACACCCGTCCAAAAAAACTGACCCAACGCTGCCGTACATTCATACTGATCGCTCCTTGTTATGATTGACCCTATGCTGCATCACCCTCTGCCACGCAGATATCGGTCGGATGTATGCCGGTTTAGCCCCTACCAGCCAAATGTGTATCACATTTGTTACTCTGCACCATTCTCGACAGAAACACCAGCACGATTTGACATTTAAAAATAACAATGTTAAGTTAACGACGTTATATTAAATAAGCCACTGATTTGCATGCCACCCAAGGTTAAAACCAGCGCAGAAAAACAGGTTGTCCGCACCGCCATCATGGATG
>CAYPZE010000022.1:823-19149 GCA_964415305.1 uncultured Methylotenera sp. | reverse complement strand
CTGGGGACGGTGCTGCAAAAACAAGGCAAACTCGACGAAGCCATGGCCAGTTACCAGCAAGGCTTGCGCATCCAGCCACAAGATGCGCGTGGCCACTTCAACCTGGGCACGGTATTGCGCGACAAAGGGCAACTCCAGGCCGCGGTGCAAAGCTATGAGCGCGCCATTGCGCTGTTTCCTAACTACACGGATGCCTATAATAATCTGGGCGAAACCTGGCGCGACCAGGGCGATATGACCAAAGCCGTGCAGTATTACCAGCAGGCATTACAACGCAATCCGCAACATGCGGGCGCCAATTACAATATGGGCGAGTTTTTATATCTGGCCAAGCGTTTTGAGGAAGCGATTCCTCACTTCGAGGCCTCGCAATTAGACGATTGGCAATCGAGAGTGCTGTACTGCTTATACCGCGCAGAAAAGTTTGCCGACTTTAAGCAACTCAGAGATCGCATCATCCGCCAGGGGCCGCATACCGCGCCGTTTATTGCCACTTTGTCTACCCATTACAGCCTCAATCATGGTGAGGCAGACCCCTATCAGTTTTGCCCTGATGGCCTGTCATTTGTCTATCACCGCAGCTTGCCAGAACTCGCGCCTGGCAGCCCGTTACTGGCAGAGTTACTCACGCATATTGCACAAGCAGATATTGCCGAACGCAAACAGGCGCGGCTGACCAATGGCAAACAGTCTGCCGGCAATCTGTTTAAACGTCCGGAAGCGGCGTTCAGAACGCTGGGCGAACTGGTTAAACGCGAATTTCGCCAGTATCAGGCGCAATTTAGCCAGGCTGATTGCGCCTTGATCACGCATTTTCCGGAGTCACTGGAATTCACCAGCTCCTGGTATGTAAAAATGCAAAAAGGCGGCCATCTGGATGCGCATATTCACGAAATTGGCTGGCTCAGTGGGGCGGTTTACCTGGCCATGCCCGAAACCACAGACCCGCAAGAAGGGGCTTTTGAATATGGCACCCATGGTGACCAATACCCGCAATTGCATCAAAATTTCCCGACCCGTTTTATCAAACCCGCCATCGGCGATATTGTGCTGTTTCCATCATCGCTATTTCACAGAACGATCCCTTTTCATGCCGAGGCAGAGCGCATTTGCGTCGCCTTTGATTTAAAACCAGCTGTCAGCCTGCCAGCCGCACGCAGCCAATATTAAGCCCAGGCAAGCGGATGCCGTTTAAGCCGCCGTCAAACAGCATCATGGGCTTATCAAACTGATAGAGAATTTATCAAAATTGCTGATTCTAGATTGCATGACGCAAGGTATGATGCCTAATGAGGAATGGCTCTTTTTGCGTCGGCCAAGACAAGGCACCTGCGCAGTCACCATCTGAGCCTATCGCACGGCAGCTAGCCTCACATCGCGTCACCCCAACCAACCCTGATGGAGTCGGAATCATATGATTGCAGTGCGCCGGACATGCTTAATACTGCCCCTGCTTGGCCTGAGCATCACCGGCCTCTGCCAGGCCGGACCCGAGCAAACACGCGAAACCAAGAGCGAGCTGCTGTTCAATCTGGCTCTGCTCAGCCAAATGCCCAACCGCCAGGCACAAGACACTTATGCGATTTGTGCGTTTGAAGAAGATATTGGCCACTTAAAAGCCACGGCGATCGAATCGCAAAAACTACAAACCTTGCAGATCTTTTTGGTCACTGTCAAAACCCCTGCTGACGTCAAGCGCTGCAATCTGTTGTATATTCAAGACTACAGCACACAAAAGCCGCTAGAATTACAACAAATCATTCAGAAAGAGTCTGTCTTAACCGTAGTATATAGCGGTAATAAATTTTCTGAATACGGTCATGTAGAAATCAGCGAACAAGACAAACATTACCAGTTTGCCTTACACCTGACCTCGGCAAAACAGGCTGGCATTGTGTTTGACACACGGCTGATGAAACTGGCAACCAATATCATTAATTAATCTTGTATGTTAAGACTGCTCCCTCACCTCAAAATTGCGCACAAACTGCTGCTCACCGAACTGGTGATGACATTGAGTATGCTGCTGGTCTTTATTGTGTTTGCTTTCGGTAGCCACTATCACAGCCTGCGCACCCATCTCATTCGCGACATCCTGGTACAAATGAATGTGGTGGCCAATTCAATTGGTCCGGCCGTGATGTTTGGCGAAGTCAGCTCTGCTGCCAAAACTCTGGAGCCACTTACCGACAATCAGAATATCCGCAGCGTGGTGATTCTTAACCAGCAACTGCAGCCATTGCAAAGCCTGCATCCGCAACACCCCAAAAAACCGGCGGTTTGGCAGTGGCTTTATCCTTATTTTAGCGACATGGAAGTCACCACGCCGATTGTGGTCAATGAAAAAACGGTAGGCAGCTTGCACGCCACCATCAAGCAAGAACAAATCGTTGATGTGTTAATCGGCTTTGCCTGGTCGAATGCGATTGCGGTGCTGGCCGCTGCCCTGGTCGGTTGCCTCATCATGTGGCGCCTGAACCGCAACATTGTGGACCCTATCCACGCGCTGCACAGCTTTGTGAGCAAAATCACACGCAACCATCATTATGACCAGCGCATCAACGTCACCAACGCGGATGAAATCGGCCTGTTGAGCCATGATATTAACAACATGCTGGAAAGTATTCGCCAGCGGGATGCCAGGTTGCAAGCAGAACTTGAGCATCGCAAAGTGATTGAAGAAAAACTGCAGTTTTTAGCGCACTACGATAAAAATACCCAGTTACTCAATCGCCACGCCTTTGAAGAAGCGATCACGCGCAAAATCACCGCTGCGCCCGATGACCGCAAACATATTTACTTGCTGTTACTCGACCTGGATCGTTTTAAAATCGTGAACGACGCCTTTGGCCATAACACCGGTGACAAACTGCTACTGCAGGTCGCGCACAGGCTGCGCGGCAATATGTCGCAAGAAGATGCGATTTTCCGCCTGGGCGGCGACGAGTTTGCGATTTTGCTGGATGCCCCTAGCCGTGCGCTGATAGAGCAGGTCTGTAAACGGATTATTCAAACCATTTCTGCCCAGTTTATCGTCGATGATCATGAAATCCATATTGGCGTCAGCATCGGTATTGCGCTATTGCGGCCTGGCTTTGACTCCAAAACCGAGGTAATGAAAAACGCAGATGTAGCGCTGTATCAAGCCAAAGATGCCGGACGCAATACCTTCAGGTTTTATAGTGAATATGATGAAGCGACCACCTCTGAGCTCCGCAACCTGCGTGAAGAGCTGCATTTTGCCCAACAAAACCAGGAGCTGGAGCTCTATTACCAGCCGATTATCCATACCCAGCTGTTGAAAACCATCGGTTTTGAAGCACTACTCAGATGGCGCCATCCAACCAAAGGCTTGCTGACACCGGACCAGTTTATCCACCTGGCAGAAGGCTCAGGTCTGATCATCAGCATCGGTGCCTGGGTGATTCACCAATCGCTCAAACAACTGGCAATGTGGCAGGAAATGTTCGACCGCGATCTGTTCATGAACGTCAATATTTCATCACGCCAACTCGATGACGAGAGCTTATCAGACACGATACGTCACGCACTGGACTTCTACCGTGTGTCGCCACGGACGCTCAACCTGGAAATCACAGAATCCATGGTCATGCGTAATATTGAGGCGGCCAAACAAATTCTTTATTCGCTTAAACAATTAGGCATAGGCATTGCCATCGACGATTTTGGCATTGGTCACTCCTCAATGAATTACCTCAAGCAATTGCCGGTCGACATTCTCAAAATTGACAAGCAGTTTACGGCTGGCATCCCGCAAGACAAGGTCGATATCGCTATTGTTGATGCCTTGGTGGCACTTGCTGTCAGCCTTAATTTGAAAGTGGTTGCAGAAGGTGTAGAAACCGCCATTCAGTTTGAATATCTGCAGTATAAACTTTGCCACCATGTACAAGGTTATTTATTCAGTGCCGCCTTGTCTGCCAGCCAGACGACGGCATTTATGGCCGAGTTTCCAGAAAGTATTCCAGCTAATTTCCGTAAAATTGCTAATCTTGATGCCGGATAAAGGCCATTTTTAGTTAAAATATATTTACAATAGCTCACAAACAACAATTACAAATCATCATATTTCAGCCAGGGGGCGTCACATGCGTTATTCATCAACACGGCTTTTGATCAGCCTGTTATTTTCTAGCTACCAGTTACAAAGCCATGCCGCAGGCTTCGCGTTATTTGAGCAAGGTGCCAGCGGCTTGGGCAACGCGTATGCCGGGGCCTCAGCTGTGGCAGAAGACGCCAGCACCATCTTTTTTAACCCGGCTGGGATGACTTATCTGGAAGGCCGCCAAATCGTTGGCGCCTTGCATTTGATTAAAACCAATGGTGATTTTGATGACAGAAACAGTCTGGCTGCAGGCTCACGCCCCCTCGGTAGTGAAGGCGGGGAGATTGGCAGCCTGGCGGCCATCCCTAATTTTTACTACAAACAAGATCTCAGCGACCAGCTCAAAGTAGGGATTGGTGTAGGCACGCCTTTTGGCCTCAAAACCGAATATGACAAGAACTGGTTAGGCCGTTTTCAGGCGATCAAATCAGAACTAAAAACGGTCAATATCAACCCATCCCTGGCCTGGAAACTCAACGATCAATGGTCGTTTGGTTTTGGAGTCTCGGCCATGTGGGCACAGGCCGAACTCACCAGCGCAGTCAATCTGGGCGCAGCTGAATCCTCCATCAACAATAAAGGCAAAGACTGGGGCTTTGGCTACAACTTAGGCGCCATATATCAAATCACGCCAGACACCAGGCTAGGCCTGGCATTTCGCTCAAAAGTAGAACAGCATTTAAAAGGCGATGCGCACTCACCCTTTACTGGCTTAAATGGTATTCCAGGCAGGACATTGAATACCGACATCACCGCAGATCTGACGCTGCCAGAAACACTCTCCTTCAGTAGCTTTAGTCGTTTGGATGATCGCTGGGACTTACTGGCCGATGTCACCTGGACGCGCTGGAGCCAGTTTAAATCGCTCAGCATTGCGCGCGACAATGGCAGCAACTCCATCATCGGCACCACGCAAGAGCACTGGAACAACACCTTACGCTATTCAATCGGTGCTAACTATCGTTACACAGACCGCCTCAAATTGCGCACAGGCGTCGCCTATGATGAAGAAGCCATCGATAACAACCATAGAACGCCGCGTATCCCTGGTAATGACCGCATCTGGCTGTCTTTTGGCGCCAGCTGGCAATATAGTCCGCAGACTACTTTCGATGTCGGCTATGCGCATCTTTTTATCAAAGATGCCAGAATTCATGATGATCAAACTGCACTGGTGCCAAGCAGAGGCGTGGTCGATGGCAAATATGATGGTAGTGCCGACATCCTCAGCATGCAATTCACACACCAGTTCTAAGCCGCGCCAGCCATAAAAAAGCAGGCGCCAGCCGTGACTGCATCTGGCATCACGGCTAGTTCATCTGGCCTGTTATCAGCACATATTTCAGCGTGTAAGTTTCGTGTAAGCCGCTTGTCATTTAATCTTCATCTAACGCCTTGAAAATGCCTGTCTTGAAACACACCGACTCACCGCTTTTTAGGATAGAAGATGACCGTAGCGCACTTTTTAAAACTGGCATTATTACCACTGGCGATTAGCCAGGCATTCGCCGCCCAGGCCGACCAATCTACCACCACGAGTTCACAAGAATCGCCTTCTTTGGTGTCGCGTTTTATGAATGACGACAACCCATTCCGCATCAATTTCGACCTGGGTGATCATCCTTCTTACTTCCAGGTGTATGGTTTGGTGGATATTGGCCTGACGCATATCAACCACTCTTTGCCAGAAAACTATGAGTTAGCGAATAACTTTTATCCATACTCTGGCGCCAAAAAAACAGCCAGAACGACCTCAAGAACCAACTGGGTCAATGGCGGCTGGCAAGGCTCACGTCTGGGCTTCAAAGGCGAAGTGGCCAAACTGCAAGCGTGGGATCATGACTTTAAATTTATCTACCAATTTGAAGCGGGCTTTAATACGTTGGACATGCGCTTGCATGATGCGGCACAAACGCTGGCGGATAACTCTGGTACCAATGCTAACTCCAGCGTCAGCGCCAATTCCTCAATGAACGGTGAGTTGTTTACCCGCCAGGCCTGGGCAGGGATTGATGCTGGCTCATGGGGTAAATTGACCTACGGTACGCAATACAACCCGTTTTTTGAGATCACCGTGACTTATGACCCTAACGGTAAGGCGGATAGCTTTTCACCATTGGGTGAGAGCGGCACCGTCGGCGGCGGTGGTGGTGTGTCTGAAAACTCACGCATGAAAAACTCACTTAAGTACGGAAATACTTACGAGTTAGAGAGCCACGACAAAATCAACTATGCCGTGATCAACCAGTTTGGTAACTCTGCAGGCACCTCACACGGCAATGGCTACACCACGCAATTGGGCTACGAAAGCAGCGCCTTTGGCGTACAGTTAGCCTATGATAGATTTTTCGATTCAGTGAAGTCAGGGACAGCGGCGCCAGGCAATCCTTTGGCCAATGACACCATTGCGGTATCCCTGTATAACACGCAAGCGGTCTTGCTCACCGGTAGATGGATGCCGACCAAAGACCTGAAAATCATCGGCGGCATGGAATGGTACCAGTTACAACCCTCCTCCTCACGCTCGATTGATTATCACTCTATCTATGATCAAACCGTGTTTGGCGGCGTGGCAACCTCGGCTTTAAAACCAGGCTTCAAACAGGATAACTATGTGTATTACCTGGGTGCCAACTTTGACTTTGCGCAGCGTGTGCCTGCTTTGGCTGGCCTGACCACCTCTATCGGTTACTATCTGACCAAAGCAGATGCTATTGATGGCCCAACGGTTTCAACTAACTCACAGGGCAAGATTGATACCTGGACAGCGATGGTGGACTATAAGCTGAATAAGCGCTTTGATACTTACCTGGCTTATACCACCAACCACTTTTCGGGTGACAAATACCCAAGCGCCTCGAACTATACTAACGTGACCAGCTATGGCGCCGGTCTACGTATGAAGTTCTAACAAAAGCGTTGAAACAAAAAAGACTCAAGCAATGCTTGAGTCTTTTTTATGGCTGGTGCAGCGATCAAGCGAGAAATTTGCGTCTGCGCGCCAACACACCAACGAATGCCAAACCAGCCAGCAACATGCCATAGGTTTCTGGCTCTGGCACTGGGGTAACCACCAGGCCAGTAATTTCTGTTGGCTTAAACATACCAGTCACATTGACCTGGGTATTGGTGTTCCAGCTATTCGCAATCACGTTACCGTTAATGGCTGCGTAACCACCGGTAATATCTGCCAACGGTGCCAGAATTGTACCAGTCGCACCAGAGCCAGTCGTCAAGGCGGTGGCTTCGTAAAAGTTATACACCACATTAAAACCATACTGACTAAAGTTAGTGCCGGTGCCGCCATTAAAGGTCAGGCCATTGCCGGAAATATTCAGGATAATGGTCTGGCCATTTGAAAAACCACTGAATGTGGTGTTATTTCTAGAGTTAAACAAACTGCCATCAATATCAAAAATCTGTGCGCTGCTATTGTTGCTCGCAGTCAATTGCAAGCCGCTGTAGTTATAAGTCACTGTGCCGGTATTCGCCAGGGCGTTGAGACTCGTAGACAGGTTTTGCAGATAGGTACGCTCGTTGGCGAAATCGATAGGATCGTTATCGACATAGGTCCCAGTAAAGCCAAAGCTTGAGGTTGTGTAGCTACCACCGATGTCAATATTACCGTTCTTCACACTACCGCCGTTGAAGTTCAGATTGTTTGCAACCACCAGCGCATTGCCAGCGACTGCTTTATTGAGCTCATTAACCGAATAGTTGCTGGCATTAAAGCTGCCACCAACGGCCACAGCACCTTCCACATCAGAATTGCTGCTGGTAAAGTTGTTAAATACAAACACATTAAACTGACCGGCCACGCCGAAATCCAGTACATCCGCTGAGGCAGTCATGTTTTGCATTGCAAATGTGGCCAGCACCACACTTTTTATTATCCAATTCATACATCACCCTTTAGTTATCGATTAATGATCATGATAAATAATATTTCATGCTTATTTAAGTGATTTATAACATTTTTACCTCTTGTGTCGAATAGCCCATCTGGGCATATTTCCGTCGTCTGACTAGGGCTATTGGGCAATCTCCGCCTCGCGTGATTGTTGTATCAGCATTTGCTCAAACGCGTCAGCCGGCACCGGCGGCGAGTAGAAAAAGCCTTGTGCATAATCGCAATGAATGTCTATCAGTAAGTCGCGTTGCAGCGCTGTCTCTACGCCCTCGGCAATCACTTTTAAGCCGAGTTTGTGTGCCATGACGATAATTGCCTCGCATAGCACATAGCTCTCATTGCCCACATTCAAGTGACGGGTGAAGGACTGGTCAATTTTAAGGTAGTCAATATCAAACTTGCTCAGGTATGACAACGACGAGTAGCCTGTACCGAAGTCGTCAATGGCAACTTGAATCCCCATGTCTCTAAACTGCAACAAGCGTTGCTCAACCACCGGGTCCGGGTTGAGCAACAGGCCTTCGGTGATTTCGACCACAATGCGCTTCCCCTCGACACCCATGCTACGCAAGGCGTGCACCCAATCATTGCTCGCGCTCAGTTGATCAACAAACTGTACCGGCGATTTATTGACACTGATCGCAAAGTCATCGCCCATGAGTGGCTGCCATTTCATGGCATGTTGCGCGGCCTGATGAAAAATCCAGTCACCCATCGCAACAATATCACCGGTTTCCTCAGCCACCGGGATAAATAAGGCGGGACTGATCAAACCACGCTCAGGATGTTGCCAGCGCATCAACACTTCTGCCTTGACGATCTTGCCACTCGCCAAGCTGACGATAGGCTGGTAATAATCACGCAGCTCGTCATTGTCGAGCGCAGCCCGTAAATCACGCGCCAGATTCAGCCGCTGCGACAAGGCATCCCTGATGGCAAGCGAAAAGAAACGTGCACTGTTACGTCCGCGACTCTTGGCTTCATACATTGCAAGATCGGCATGCTGAGTCATTTCTTCGGCATGTAATGCGTCTTCAGGATATTGGCTAATGCCAATACTGACGGTGACAAACACACGCTCGCCGCCCAAAATGTAGGCTTTGGAAATCTCCTTCATCAGCTGATTGCATAACCCCTGCAGATCGGCATGCACGCCTTCCGGCACGATGACAGCGAACTCATCGCCACCTAGCCGGGCAACGGTCGTCGGTGCAGAGGCGATCTTAAGAATGCGCTGACCGACCTCAATCAACAACTCATCGCCATGTCGATGGCCCAGACTATCATTCACCTCTTTAAATCGATCCAGGTCCAGCAATAGCAGGGTTAAATGCTGTTGCGAGGCAGCGGCCGCAGTGATTGCCTCTTTCAATTGATGATTAAAATAATGTCGGTTAGGCAGTTGCGTCAGGCTGTCATAATTGGCCTGTCGCCAGATCGCGGCGTCTGCCTGCTTTTTATCTGTAATATCAATGTGTGTGCCGCGCATCATCGCCGGCTCACCTGCTTCAGTGCGCGAAATCAAGCGGCCACGATCCACAATCCACACCCAGTGCCCGGCCTTATGCCGCATGCGGATATCACACTCATAAAATGCAAGCTCGCCTTGTAAATGACGGGCGACGAGTGTCATCGAAGTATGCCAGTCATCCGGGTGCGTTAATCGTTTTGCCGTCTCAACATTGTGCGGAACCAGCTCATCAAGCGTGTAGCCCAATATCTCCGCCCAACGCTGGTTAAATTGGCAGAGGCCTGTTTGCACATCCCACTCCCAGGTGCCGGCACGGGTCGCATCAATAATGTCCGTCAGACGCAAACGCTCCAGCTCTAACTCTGCGCGCTTACTTTGTATTTCGGCCGTTTTTCTCTTCACCGCCACCCGCAGCATAAAAATGAGCAATAGCAACGTTAAGCCAACCACTAGCAACAGCGCTAGTGTCAGAACGACCTGTTTGGAGTAGACATCACGCTTTAGCGAACTGCCTTTCCATTTGGACTCCAGCGCAGTCATTTCGGCTGGGCTAATAGCTGCTGCCCCGCGCTCGATGAGGGTTAGCATACGCACATTGCCTTTTTTGACGGCGCGGTGAAACTGCCCCTGATACAAGGTAAACGCGCGCACAATCTGGCTATCGGCATTCAAGCGGTACAAATAGTAATGCGCTGGGTAATCGTCCATGCAGACAATCTTGACTTCGCCCTTTAATGTGGCCTGAATAATTTCTTCGTAATTGTTGTAGAGGCGAAACGATTTCACCCCTGCTTCTTTTAATTTAAAGATGCACCCATCGCCCTTTTGTACACCCACCGTAAATCCGCTCAGCGCAGCAGGCGCTGCCAGGCCGCTGATACTTTCATGCGCATAAATACCCACCGGCAGCGAAGCATAACTGCCCGAAAAATCATACTTCTGCTCGCGCTCCGCATCTTTAAATATCATCTCGATGACATCAGCATGGCCGCTCAGCAGTTGCTGCTGCGCTTGCTCCCATGCCGTTGACACCAAGGTCACCTTGACACCGGTCTTTTGCTCCCACAATTTCCAGAAGTCCGCCACAATGCCTACCGTATTGCCGTCGGCGTCTTTAAACAAATAGGGGGGATAGTTATCGTCGCTAATCACCGTGATCGTCTCTGCAGACGCTGAACTCAGCGGCAGGCTAGCACATAGCAGCAAAGCGGAAACCAACCGACAAAGCGAGGTCATGATGAGACGCAATGAGCATCTTGCAAACATGGCTGCAAAGTTATTCATGGGTAATCAAATATTAACGCCGCGATTGATCAAAAGATGCTCTTTGTTGTTATCGACAGAATCATACAAACATTTATGGCAATTGTCTTTTGATCAATGGTCTGCCGTTGCCCATCGAGAATAAAAACATGCTGGCCATAAAAAAAGCGCCTGGGAGACCCAGGCGCTTGTGTGTTGTGTTTAAGTGCTAAACATCCGGCGCGCCCGCCTTGATTTTGGCCACCCAGTCTTCGACTTGAATAAATCCGGCTTCGCGCGCTTTTTGCGCATCTGCGTCAGAGATCACATCTTGCACAAACTCCAGGCGCTTCCACTCTGCCAGCGGCGTCTGGCATTCTGCCATTGGCACATAACGCGAGCTGCTGTCACGCGTATAGCGGTGAATATAGCGCGGACAATTTTGCCACAGCTCAGATAACGTCACTTTGACGACAAACTCGGCCTCTTGATACATGGCGAGCAAAGCGGGCTCATTGGAGACACTGCTCACCCCTTGCAAGCGAATACGGTGTGGCCGCTCAAAAGAAATAAACAGCATGCCAATATCTGCATTTTCAACCATATTACCCACTGAAAGCTGCATGCCGTTGCCATCATAAATCGGAAAAATCAGCGTTTTGTCGTCGATGACACGCACAAACCCGGTAAAACCACCTTTATATGAGACGGTGGGGCGGCCCTGATGATCGACCGTAGACAAAAAGAACATATCCAGCGACTCAATAAAGCCTTTGGCATCTTCATCAATCTCAGTCTTGCAAGCGATCTCTTCAATACGATCTGCCAGCTTGCGGGTGCCTTGCTGGTCCTGTACTTTACGGTGTGTTTCTCCAAACAAACGACTCATAGTCTCCCCCTCTTAATGTATCGCTTATGCGCCCACGCGCATGATGGCAAGCTGACCAAAAAACCTGATCCAGACCGCGCTATTGTAGGGCGTTCATTTGGCGCTGTCATTAAAACACGCGGATTAGGCGCACACTCCATAACCGCTGTGTTTTATCCGGGTGATCGAGTGTGGACCAGGCAGTGCCCATCTGCACGGTGTAATACTGGCTGGCATCATAATGCATCTGCGGCGTCAGCCGGTAACGCCAGGTGCCGCCCGTGCTGATCTCTTGATTGAGCTCCAGCGCCAGCGCCAGCCGTGACGAGACGTCATAAAAAACGGTATTGTTTAGCAAATAGTCGACTTGTGCACTGCGGTTAATGTTGTGCACACGCACCCCTAGCATACTTAATGATGACCATTGATCGGCCCATTTCAGGGCGTGGATATAAGTCGCATCAGCAGACAGGGCCTTGGTATGTTTGTTAACGTCGACAAAGGTTTGCCAGCCATTGGCCATGCCTTGCGCAACATCCACCGTCAACGTTTGTTGAATCGCCAGCTTATAGCGCTCGTGGCTGGCATCCTGAAATGGCAACTCGATTTCAATCGCCAGATCATCCGCCAGGCCATATTCCAGCTCTGGGGCCCAATTAATATCACCGGTATAAGGGTTATAGTCACCCAGCGCGTTGATTTCCATATCGCCCTGCCTGACGCCCAATGGCCGTACCAGGTCATACACCATGGGTTCGGGAATCTTTAACAAGCGATTACTGTGCGCAGCATCAGGCTCAGCAAACCCTGGCGCTGGCATGATGTCTGAGGCATAAGAAAGCGGGAGGGTTGTCAGCGTAAAGCAAATAGCAACAACAGTGTGCACGCACTTCATTAATATATTTACATAAATAAAATGCCATATTAACACGCCAGGCGCGTGCAATAAACGCCGGTTTACTTCCAGACGCTGTAAGTATTCCTGCCAGTATGCTTGGCCTGATAAAGCGCCAGGTCTGCTTGCTTGAGCAACTGCTTTAAGGTGACCTCTGATGAAGGATCATATAAAGTAAGTCCAATACTCAGATGCACGGCGATTTCGCGATCATTAATCAGCATGGGCACTTTAAAAATATCCAGCAATTTGATCGCGACCTTGATCAGCCCTTGTGCAGACACCTGGTCTTTGACCACAATCACAAACTCGTCGCCGCCGAGGCGGCTGACCGTATCCATCTCACGAATATTGGATTTCAGCCTGGCCGCAACCGCTTTAATCACTTCGTCGCCCACATCATGCCCATACTGGTCGTTAATCGCTTTAAAGTGATCTACATCCAGCGCCATCAGGCCAAATCTCTTGTGATCGCGTTTAGCTTCGGAGTGCGCATAGTTCAAACGACTTTCGAGCAGACGGCGATTCGGCAAGCCGGTCAGGCTGTCCATCAATGCGCCTTCGGACAAATAATAACGCTCCTGGGCTAAGATGTAGGCGATACCACCTACCAGCAGGCTTAGCATGATACTCAACAGCGTACTTAGGCTACGACCTGGCAGCAGATAGCGCCTCTTATTCTCGATGGCCCACTCCCATTTACCATTAGGCACTTCGCTTCGCTGAATAAAAATGCTCTTTTGGTTAAATAGCGCCGGATCGCCTAAAAATACGCGCTTTTGCTCCGCAGTCCTGATCGCAAAGGAAAATTGAGGTTTTTTGACATCTTTAAAAGCAGCTTCCAAAAAGCTGCGCGTATCAATCACTGTCGACATAATGCCCCAATAATGGCCATCGACATAAATTGGAAAACGATAAATCATACCGTTACCGCCCTGTATCAGATCCAGCGGCCCATCCAGCACGCCTTGATGTGAGTCAATAGCCAGTTTCACCTTGGGCCATTGCGAGGCAACCTCACGATAGTCGATGCCGATAATCTGTTCATTGCCTTTTTCAGGATAGACATAGGTCAGCTTGTAATTGACAGCCACCGCCAGGTTTCTGACATGGCGTGCATTGGACCAGAGATCAGCTAATATCGCCTGCATTTTCTCCCGCTCTAGCTCATTGCGATAAACCTTGATAAAACTGGACAGGCCATTAGAAATAAATAGCAGTGAGTTGAGTTCACGATCCACTTCAGCACGTAGCAAACTGCCATAAGATGCTGCCTCCAGATAGGCTTCAGCTTCGGCTTTCTGCCGTTGGTAGTCCAGCAGCAAATGCCAAAACAAAAAAGCCAACATTGCCGCAAACGCTGCAATCAGTTGGCTTTTAAAGGTTTGACTTAGTTTAGGACGCACTGGCTCACTTCAAAAAAGGGTTCATATTGCATTCTACGCTAAGCGCAGACGGCTCTTTTTGAGAAAGAACAATCAGTTTACTCTTTAATCATTCAAAATGATTTTCGCGATCACTACCTCCTCGAGAAGTGTTATCACGCAGTTAATCAGGCGTTAAAAATCCACGAAACCAATAGCGAATGCCATCATGAGCAACACGGCAATCAGTACGGTCAGCGCCCGGCCCGGATCCATGCCCCAACACACCCGGTAGAGTCCAGTACGAAAGACATGGATTAAAGCGAGCGTGAAAATCACTATCAGCAGCGTACCAAGCATGTCGTTCTCCTACGATCAAGCATGCACTATCCACATACAACCAGCGAATGATGATGAATGGTTCAAACGAATACATCCTTATTATGCTGCATGCCATGACGAAAAACGATGTGATGAATACTGAATGTGCTGTAGGAATCATCGGACAATCAAAGCGGCGGCAAGCAAATAGTCAGCCCGGCATTATTCACGACGATAAGTAACAATGACTTTCTGCAAATTAACGTTTATTCTCGCGTTGCAAAAGTAACGCAGCTTAATACGCCCCTCAAGCATCAAGATCGATATTCAAACAACATTAACGAAAACTATGCTTATCACTCTTGTACTCCACAACCACTCAATGACCTGCAGGCTTCATATGCCTACCCCATGACAACATCAGCCCAGCCGCACGCGCACTAACCAATGTGGACGAGATAGCGATGACAAAGAAGTTTGCAAGGACGCATTAAATGAATCATGTATTACAGAAAAGCTGGCGTAACAAAAAAATGGTGGCTGGCATCGCGGTGCTGCTAATTATGATTACGGCCTCCCTCTCTATCTTTTTATCGTTAATCATTGCTCATCACCAGGCCGTTTCAAAAGAAACAAAACACCTGCGAGAAATCACCGCCGGCGTTCTAATGCGCATGAGTACCACGCGGCAGCATTTCAGCCATGTCGTGACTTACTTTTCCTCAATAGCCGAAAAAGACGCTTGCCTGCCGCAACAAGTGCAAAAAATGCAGGAGTTCAATGTGTCAGGGTTCTTCTTGCAAGCGGTGGCACATATCCGCAACAACAAAATCGTCTGCTCTTCTATCTCAGAACTGCTGGATGGTATGGAACTCGGTCAGCCCTATCGGACTGATCCAGACGGAACCAGGGTATGGTCCAACATCAAGATTGCAGACTGGCAAAATCGACATCTGGTGATTTTCGAGAAATCTGGCTGGGCCATCATGTTCGTACCCAGCCACGCCTTAGAGGCACTGGATAATTCAGAGGTGGCCATCGGCGTGTTCAGCATTCAATCGCACCGGCTGTATACCAGCAAAGGAGAAATCGCAGCTTCCTGGCTAGAAGGATATAAAGGTAAGCAAGCGCTTACTTTTATCGATGCAGAACGCCAGATGCTGGTTTATATTGCCCCTAACCAGCTGAATGTCACCGCAGTCGTCGCAGCGATGCCGCTCAAGAATATCAACGATGATATTGTCACCTTTATCCAGATACTTATTCCGCTGGCAATCATTATAGGTCTGCTACTCGGCGGCCTGTTTGTCTATATGCAACGTACCAGGTACTCGACCAAGTCTGCCATTTTAAGAGCCTTGGCAAATAATGAGTTTTACCTGGAGTATCAACCGATCATGCATCTGCGCAACCATACCTGTGTTGGTGCCGAGGCGTTGATTCGATGGCGGACGCCGGATAATACATTCATCAGTCCAGACACGTTTATCCCTGCTGCCGAAGCTTCGGGTGTGATCTGCCAAATCACACAACGCGTGTTTGAATTGGTGGCCAAGGATATGCGCAATGCCTTTCATTCACATCAGGACTTTCATGTCGGCATTAATATTTCTTCGCACGATATCCGGTCCGGGGCATTATTAACGCTGATTCAGACCCTGATCAAATCCACCGGTGCGATGGGTAATCAGATCCTGATTGAGGTGACCGAACGCGGTTTTCTTGATGATGACGAAGCACTCACCACCATCAAAGCGATTCGCAATTGTGGCGTGCGGGTGGCGATTGATGACTTTGGTACTGGCTACTCCAGCTTATCTTACCTGACCAAGTTTCAGCTTGATTACCTTAAAATTGACAAAACGTTTATCGACTCCGTCGGCACCGATGCAGTCACTAGCCACGTCGCTTTTCATATTATTGAAATGGCAAAAACGCTCTCACTAGACATGGTTGCCGAAGGGGTGGAAACCAAAAACCAGGCAGACATTTTGCAAGCACGCGGCGTCAACTATGTACAAGGCTGGTTATTCTCAAAGTCACTCAAGCGGAAAGACTTTTATACTTACCTTGAACAACATACGCAGGTGGAAAAACCTTGAAAAGGCTATAACGTAAGCAAGCGCTCACATTCATATGCCTTTTTAGATTACCAGATTTACGATTTAAAAAACTGAATCGGAATCATGTGTTTCTGGTCATCCACACACACACCATCACCAATCACAAACACACTGCCTAACAAGCCATCACCTTCAATATTGACTTTAAAGTCGCAATTCAGCACCGCTTTCTGATTAGCAAGTAAAAAACTCTTGCCGGCATAAGCGCGGCGGACCACTGCCTCGGATGGCGCATCAGCCGACCTCGACTGAGGAACGGTAGCAACCGTACTGGTCGCCGTCCATTTGCCGCTCAACTTACCATAAGGAGATTCTTCAAACGTGATATCGCCATCATTACTAATATCATTAATCAAGATAGTGCCCGCATACACGGTACCATCCAAACCAATCAATTGTGCCTTATTCTGATACACGCCCAGCTTCACCATATTGACCGAACAAGCTGGCAGCGTGCATAGCACTGCCATAAATACACCAAAATACTTCATTCCCTGCACTCCTATCCCTGCCTCACATAATTTCAAATACTTGTAGACTACCGTCAAAATATATCTCCCTCATGACAGCCGACCCTTTTCTTATATCACCACCACAGCCAGTGCGCTGAGACTGTCCATCGACAGCACTGAGCACCACGACATACCAGTCGCCTTGTCCAGGCGCAGGTCGATCAACGAGCGACGGGGTTCTGAAACAGAGAACGCAACTGAAACATGCAGATACGGTCTTAAAGGCTGTGAATGCGGCTTTATTAAGACCATTTATTACACTTTTTGAGCGAGATTGCAAACCTTATTAATATTGACCATAAAATTAATTTATGGAAATGTTAATCTGACGATCATGGATGATCTGCGCTCTGAGAGGATCATGCCTCTCCATTAACGGTGCGCGTGGCGGTATTGGTTGCCCATCATCTGAGCCGCGCTTGTCTTGCGCCCAATCAAAAATACTTAATACCGCTGCAAAATAACCCTTAAGCCTAGACCGTAATTCTCTTGCTATCAAATACAATTTAATTTACATAAAATAAATGGAATGCGGGAAGATAGGCGAATGTCGTTGCAGCGTTTAATCATGGGTATGTTTAACTCTTTCACCTGGTTCATCGGAATGTGTCTTGCATGGCAGGTATCGGCACAGGAAGTATTACCCGACGGTCCGCAAGCAGCAGAACCGCAGCATCCATTATCCTTGACTGCACAGGAACGCCTCTGGATTAAACAGCACCCCACAGTGAATGTCGCCGTCAGAAATGGCTGGATGCCGGTTGAGTTTCAACTGGAGAACCAGCGGCACAAAGGGGTCTCCATTCAATATCTGCAAAAAATCAGCCAGCTGACCGGTTTAAAATTTACGATTATTGATTATCACGATGACATCACAAACGCAGAAGCATCAGTGATGACCGGCATACGCGGTAACCATCTTGCAGCAACAGGCTTCAAGCTGCTATCCACGCCCTACCTGGATACCCCCAACGCGATTTATGTCGCCACCGATCATGGCCTCTACCAAAGGGCGCTTACTCTGAGCGAACTTGCCAATAAAACCGTGGCGGTGTTCAGAGGTGGCCCGCTCGCCAAAAAAACTGAAAGCCACGGTACCTGGCATCAAAATCAAACTGGTAGATGTTGCAGATGAGGCTTTTGAGTATCTGGATGCGGGCCTGGCAGATGCTTATGTCGGCAATGAACTGGTGCTGGATTACCACCTGGATTTTCACAAGATCAAGTCTGTGAGAAAAATCGGCATGACGCCGATCACCAGCCCAGTGTATATGGCTGTGAGCAAAAATGAACCTGTGTTGCACAGCCTTTTAAACAAAGCCACTTTGCACATCGGCACCAATCCGCCAGACCTGATGGACACCTGGCGCCGAAGCCCAGACAATCCATTTATGCAATACCAGCTCGCGGCGCTGGCATTTTTAGCGGTGTTATTGCTGATCCAGTTACTAAAACAATATAACACCAATAAAAAACAGGCCGTGGCAGCACAGC
>CAYPZE010000022.1:0-813 GCA_964415305.1 uncultured Methylotenera sp. | reverse complement strand
TTTTTAACCAAGCTACCAAACAGGTTTCAGCTCAAAAATGAGCTACAGCAGGCATTGCAAATCGCCACGCAACGCGGCACTCACATTGCCGTCATGGTCATGGACCTGGATAACTTCAAGGAGATTAATGATACCGCCGGTCATGCGGTGGGCGACGAAGTGTTGGTCGCGGTAGCTGAGCGCATACAGTCTGTCATCATGCCGCCGAATATCATAGCCAGATTCGGCGGTGATGAGTTTTTAATCGTAGTGCAAGAAGATACCAACGAAGTGAAACTGCGCACCATGTGCACGCAGTTGATTACCGCCATGGCGACCCCGCTCCAGCTGCAAAAAAAATCGTTTATTGTGTCGATTAGCATCGGTGTGGCGCAGTTTCCAGACCATAGCCAAAAGGCGGATGAGTTGATTATGTTTGCCGACCAGGCGCTCTATCAGGCCAAGCGCACGGGCAAAAACAAGTTCATTCTGTTTAATGAAGGCATGCATGATGTCTTTACCAGACGAGCCCAACTCAGCAATGAGTTAAGGTATGCCGTGCAAAGAAACCAGCTGCATCTGCAATATCAGCCCATTTTCAATCTCAATGACTTGCATTGTGAAAAAGTAGAAGCATTATTACGCTGGCAACACCCCGAATTCGGCAGTATTTCACCTGCCGTGTTTATCAGTATTGCCGAAGAGTATGGCTACATTAATGAGTTTGGTGAGTGGGTTTTTCAGCAAGTCATTCGCGATTTTGCCAAAATCAACCAGCAATTTGGTGAAGTCGAAATCTGCATCAACATCTCGCCACTGCAATTTTCACAGCCC
>CAYPZE010000021.1:0-19643 GCA_964415305.1 uncultured Methylotenera sp. | reverse complement strand
AGCGGCGAAGATAGTTGGAGGGTAGCTTCCTGCAAAAATAGCTCAATGCCAGGCAAGATTACCCACCCCCATCATGATGGCAATCTCAGGGTACTTTTTACGTAACTTGTGATAGCGCACTATCGAGTCCGTCAAACCGAAATGAATGGGATCGAGAATCGGGTCAGCAATAAACCGTCTGCCTCGTTGCAAACAATGCTCAATCGCACGCTGCAAACTGGCAAAATTCCCTGGTTTGGCTGGAATCAAAATAGGCGTAGATGCCACTTCATCGGCGATCCACAGGCTGTTTTCGTGCAGGCTGAGTAGGTAATCAGCGCCTGCTTTTCCCGCTGCCAGCAAGTCTTCATCACGCATGGAGTCAACGCTGACCTGGAAGCCTTCTGCTTTAAGCGCGCGCACCGTATCTGTCATGTGCGCAAAGGTTTTGCCTGGCAGGCAACCCAGGTCAATCACATCGGCACCCTGCTGCCGGAAATGCGCGGCCTTGGCTACAATTTGTGCGATCGTAAGATCAGGCGCATCGACAATTTCAGCAAAAATAGTGACGCTATGCTGCGTCAGGTCAGGCGCTTTGCCTTGTTGGCCAAAATATTGCGGCAAATCTTTCAAGTCCTTTGGCCCCCGTTCAACAGGCACACCCCATTGCGCCTCAAGCAGCGCCAGATCGCCCTGGCATAAGCCGGGCAAAATGACCTTATCGATATTCTCTACCTTTGCCAGACGTCGTGCAATTAAAGGCGGCGTCATTAAAGCGGCAACGGAGACACCAATTTGTTTGACTTCGTATTCGAAAGGAGACTGTTTACTGTCAGCCTGAATCGACTGCAATATTTGGCGCAGACTGTGTTCTGCCAGTTTTCCGGTGAGGAACAGCAGCCGTGTCATGGGGTTACTCTGTGAGTGTATCTAGCACCTGTATGCCATCGTGCAAATGCAGATCATGGCATGCCGCAAGCCGCTGCATGATGACATGTTGCAAGGCAGCCATGTCTTCGACCACCGTGGTGTCAGCAAACTGCTTTAATTTAGACACATTATCAAGGTCAATCTGGCGCGGGAATACTTTAACAACATTATCCCGTGGCGCTTCAGACTCCAGCTCAGGTGCTGTATCACAGGCAAATAAAATACTGTGCACACGTGTCTTGCCTGCTTGTGCAAACAAGTTGGTTACCAAGCTATCAGAAAAGCCGTAGGCCATTTTGGCAATGGTATTGGAGGTGGCAGGCGAAATGACCAAGGTGTGATACACACCTTCATAAAAACGTTCTACCGGCACACTGCTGGCGGTTTTATCCTGATAGACCTTATGGCCGGTGGCTTCCAGCGCAGATTGAAACCCATATTGCTGGATGATTTCTGCCGCAGCGCGGCTCAAATAGATATCCACGTCCTGCAAGGTTTGCAGAATCGCCAATGATTCACGCAAATAATGACCTGAACCAGTAATTGCCCAGGCCAGTCGTTGTGCACTCATGTCAAACTACTCTTATGCTTAAACAAAAGGATGTTGCAGAACAATGGTTTCATCGCGCTCTGGGCCAGTAGACACAATCGCAATTGGCACACCGCACACTGCTTCCAGGCGCTTGAGGTAATGCTGCGCATTTTTAGGCAGCGCATCCCAGGTTTTGACACCAAACGTCGTTTCTGTCCAACCAGGCACAGTTTCGTAGATAGGCTCACAACGCGCCACATCATCCGCACCCACTGGCAGCATGTCCACAATCTTGCCATCCAGTTTATAACCTGTACAAATATCCAGCGACTCAATGCCGTCCAGCACATCCAGCTTGGTAATACACAAGCCCGTCAAACCGTTGATACGGGCTGAGCGGCGTAATGCAGCGGCATCGAACCAACCACAACGACGCTTGCGACGAGTTACGGTGCCGATTTCCTGGCCTTTGGTAGACATCTGGTAACCAGGCGCGCCTTCAGTATCAATATCCAACTCGCTCGGGAACGGGCCGCCACCGACACGTGTAGTGTAGGCTTTGGTGATGCCCAATACGTAATGCAGCATATTGGCGCCAACACCTGTACCGGCAGAGGCTTGACCAGCGATACAGTTGCTCGAAGTCACGTAAGGATAAGTGCCATGATCCACATCCAGCAAGGTGCCCTGCGCGCCTTCAAACAACAGGTGTTCGCCACGCGCATTGGCGTCATACAACGCGGCTGAAATATCCGCCACCATAGGCTTCAACGCCACGGCATGCTGCATGCTGGCGTCATATTGCTGCTGAAAATCAACGGCCGCTGCGCCCAGGTAGTTGGTTAACACAAAGTTATGGTAATCCATGACTTCGCGCAGTTTTTCACCAAAACGCTCTGGGTGGAACAAGTCATACACACGCAAAGCACGTCTGGCTACTTTATCTTCATAGGCCGGGCCGATACCCTTGCCAGTGGTGCCGATTTTTTTCTCGGCACTACGCTTGGCTTCGCGTGCCAAGTCGACAGCCACGTGATGGGACAGGATCAATGGACAACCAGGGCTGACTTTGAGGCGGTTTTTAACATCGAGGCCGCCTTGCTCCAGCGTAGAAATCTCATGCAGCAAATGTGTGGTATCGAGCACGACGCCGTTACCGATATAGCAATTGACACCATCACGCACAATGCCAGAGGGCACCAGGTTGAGCTTATACACCTTTTGTGCGTCGCCCTGACCAACGACCAAGGTATGTCCCGCGTTATGGCCGCCCTGAAAGCGCACTACGCCCTGAGCGTGATCCGTCAGCCAGTCTACGATTTTACCTTTACCTTCGTCGCCCCATTGGGTGCCTATCACAACGACGTTTTTTGCTTGCTTGGATTGTGTCATGTTCAATTAATATCTTGTAAAAACAAAAAAGGTGCGCTGTGTTACACAGCCACCACTTGCCAGTGACCATCAACCTTTTGCAAGGTACGGTCACAAGCCAATTCAGAATAGTTCACAGGCGTATCGGGTAATCCTTCCACCACAATCTGGCCCTGAGAACGTAGGGTATTTATCAGTGATAACAGCTCGGCATCTGCAGCCACGGGCGCCAGAATGCCTTTATTCAGTGTTGCAGGGCCTAATGCTTGTAATGCGCCGCGCAAGTCGAGGCTAAACCCGGTTGCCGGACGCGCACGACCAAAAGCCGCTCCGACTTCGTCATAACGCCCTCCTAGTGCAATCGGGCCTGCATAGCCTTTGGCATAAGCCGCAAACACCATGCCGCTATGATAGTGATACCCGCGCAACTCGCTCAAATCAATCGTCACAGTCACATCATCTGTCGTCAGCGTCTTGGCTACCGTCTCCAGCTCACGCAAGGCCTGCTCAATATCTTCTGATTCTGGCAAAATATCGCGCGCCTGATCCAACACCTCGACGCCGCCATTGAGTTGTGTAAGTGACACAAAGGCCAGGCGAGATTTTTCAGGTAGATTAGCGACTAACTGCTCTACCAGCGTAATGTCTTTGGCTTGCAATGCCGCTTGCAACGCTTGCTCTTGCTGCACCCCCAGTTGTGCCATGTGTGACAAACTAGCAAAAATGGCCGCATGGCTAAGGTCAACAAACAAGGTAGGCATGCCTAACAACTGTAAAGCCTTCACCATCAGGCGCTGCACTTCTATATCGCTCTCAATCCCGCCGTGACCATACAACTCGGCGCCCAACTGCAAGGGCTCACGTGTGCGTGCCAAGCCATCTGGCTTAGTGCGCAACACAGTGCCAGCGTAGCACAGGCGAGACACACCTTGATGGTTAAGCATATGCGCATCAATGCGTGCGGCTTGTGGTGTGGTATCCGCACGCAAACCCATCAGGCGACCAGTTAACTGGTCCACCACCTTAAACGTCGCGATGTCCAGATCATGCCCGGTGCCTGTCAGCAAGGACTCGACATACTCCATCATGGGTGGCATGACATATTGATAACCATGGACGCGAAACAGGTCCAGCAATTGTCGGCGATAAGACTCAAGACGCGCCGCTTCCGCTGGCAAGACATCTTCAATATATTCAGGAAGTAACCAATTATGCATCCTGCTATTATACCCGCAAACCCCTGTCTAAAGCACGGCTTTAGCAATCGTGATCACAAGGCCTCTGCAAGGTCTTAGCTAAAAAAGCAATAAAAAAGGCACGCAATCATGCGTGCCTTTTTACTTCAACCAGACAATCAGCGGTTCAGCCACAACATAAGCAGACCAATCACCGCGGAGCCAAAGCCAATAAAACGAATCTGGCCATCTTGCAGCTGTAGCAGCTTTTCAAAGGTTTGGCGCCATGCGCGGGTAAATAGCAATGGCATCAAGCCTTCAATCAGCAACCCGCCACCTATCAGCCACCAAACGTTCATGATCAAGCCAAGTTAATACTCAAGGTATTATTTCTTGCCGCTGCTACGCATATATTTAAAGAAGTCAGAGCTTTGATCGATCACCATCACGTCAGACTTGCTCTTAAAGCTGTTTTTATAGGCTTCCTGACTGCGATAAAAAGCATAGAACTCGGGATTTTTGCCAAACGCCTGGGCGTAGACTTCAGAGGCTTTAGCATCGCCCTCACCCTTCACTTTTTGCGCATCACGATAAGCTTCAGCAATAATGACCTCACGCTGCCTGTCGGCGTCGGCACGGATTTTTTCAGCCGCAGCCGCCCCTTGTGAACGCAGTTCATTTGCCACGGATTTACGCTCGGCTTCCATACGTTGATAAACAGACTCACTCACCTCTTTTGGCAAATCCACGCGACGCAAACGCACATCCAGGATTTGGATGCCCATCTGGCGACTCTCTTTGTCAGCACGCTGACGCAGAATCTCCATGATTTCAGAGCGCTCACCAGACACCACATCATGAATGGTACGTTTACCAAACTCGGCGCGCAACCCATCATTGACCATTTGCGACAAACGACGCTCGGCCTGCACTTCGTCACCACGCACGGACACGTAGTATTTTGAAGGATCGACAATACGCCATTTCACAAACGAATCCACCAACACGTTTTTCTTCTCGCTGGTGATAAAACGGTCCGGCTCTTCCCAGTTGAGTGTCAGGATACGTTTGTCGTAATAGCGGATATTCTCCACCATCGGCATCTTAAAGTAGAGGCCAGGCTCACTTTTGACTGACACGATTTCACCCAGACGGAACACCAGCGCGTATTCACGCTGATCAACGGTATAGGCCGAAGAGGTAATGATCACCAGTAGAACAAACACCCCGATTAATAAGCTTCCAATATTTCTCATCTTTATTCCTTCAGGGCAATCTAGCGATATTCGCGATCGCGGTTGCGCATCGCATCACGTGAGCGATCCGAGGTACTTGCATCTACTTGCGGCTCTTGAACTGGCTTGTCGGCCGTTGTCGCAGGGGCAGAAGCTGCATTACCGCCTGCACCACTCATGGTCATCAGCTTATCCAGCGGCAAATACAGCAGACTGTTGCCACCCTTCTGGTCTACCAGCACTTTGCTGGTATTGGCTAACACATGCTCTTGTGCATCCAGATACAAACGCTGACGAGTCACCTCAGGCGCTTTGTTGTATTGCGTTAATACCTGCTCAAAACGGTCAGCATTACCCTTGGCTTCATTTTCCACGCGCAATTTGTAACCTGCCGCCTCCTCGGTCAAGCGTGAAGCGGTACCTCGAGCTTTTGGAATCACATCGTTCGCATACGCCTGGCCTTCGTTTTTCTGACGCTCCAAATCCTGCTTGGCTTTGACCGCATCATCAAACGCCGCTTGCACTTGCTCGGGTGGTTGCGCATTCTGCATGGTAACATTCACCACATTGATGCCAGATTTATATCTGTCCAGCATGTCCTGCATCAGTTTTTTGGCTTTGGCCGCCACATCGTCACGACCCTCGTAGAGTACAAAGTCCATTTTGCTTTTGCCGACGATTTCACGAATCGCGGTTTCTGCCACGCCACGCACACTTTCTTCAGTCGAGCGGTTGCTAAACTGGTAATCCTCAACGGACTTCAGGTTATATTGCACCGCCACCTGCAAATCGATGATGTTTTCATCATCTGTCAGCATGAGAGACTCTCGCAGCTCTTTGCTACGGCCTGACTCGCCTTCAAATGAGCGATAGCCCATTTCAATGGTACGCACCTGCTCCAGGTTGACGTTTTCGATGGTTTCAATCGGGAACGGCAAATGCCAGCGCGGACCAGGCATGGTGGTCTCTACATGCTGACCGAAACGTAGTACTACGCCACGGGAACCCTGATCAACAATATAAAAGCCGGAACCCAGCCAAATGAGCGCGACCAAGCCTAAAATAGGCGCCACGGGCAACGGTTGTGGTGCAGGCGATGTGCCTCTAGGGCCGCCGCCCTGTCCGCCTTTGTTGCCAAACAGACGATTCAGCTTTTGATTCAAATCCCTGAATACCTCATCCAGGTCAGGTGGGCCTTCGTTATTCTTATTCCAAAAGCCGGGGAATTTTCTCATGCTAGTACTCCGTGTTTTTTTGATTTTTTAAACATAAGCACGCTCTTCGGTGCTCAGTTTTTTCAAATATTGTTGATGCTCTAACAGTGCCTGGCGCAAGTCTTCCATGCCAACACCGTCCTTGGCAGAAACGCGAACAGTACGGATGTTACCATACTCATCCCTGTCGATTCCCGGCGCCATGCCCATGCGATCAATCTGATTCAACACCAGAATCTGTGGGACATTGGCGGCACCAATCTCGTTCAGCACAATATTGACTTGTTCAATTTGATTATCACGATTAGGGCTGGCCACATCGACAATATGCAGTAGCAAGTCGGCCTGCGCCGCCTCTTCTAGCGTGGCGCCAAAGGCTTCAATCAGGGTGGTGGGCAGATGCTTGATAAAGCCAACCGTATCGGACAAGACTACCGGATAGCCCTCAGGCAGATGCATTTTGCGCGAGGTAGTGTCCAGCGTGGCGAACAGCTGGTCCGCCGCATAGACGCCAGAATGCGTCAAACGGTTAAACAAGGTCGATTTACCAGCGTTGGTATAGCCAACCAGAGACACCGTCATCAAGTTGGAGCGCTTGCGCGCACGGCGCTGCATACCGCGCTGCTGTTTAAGCTTATCCAGTTTTTCACGCAACTGCTTGACGCGTACACGCAGCATACGTCTATCCAGCTCCAATTGCGTCTCACCTGGGCCGCCACGCACACCGATACCACCTTTTTGCCGCTCAAGGTGGGTCCAGCCGCGCACCAGCCGTGTAGACAAGTGCTCCAGTTGCGCCAGCTCGACCTGCAATTTACCTTCGTGGGACTGCGCGCGCTGGGCAAAAATATCCAGGATAAGGCCGGTGCGGTCGACCACACGCGCTTCGAGCAGTTTTTCGAGGTTACGCTGCTGCGATGGACTCAAGTCATGGTTAAAGGCAGCTACTTTACTCTCGTGTGCTGCCATCAGCGCCTTGAGCTCATCCGCCTTACCAGAGCCGATAAAGTATTTGGAATCAGGAGCTTGACGCTTGCCTTCCAGCGTCGCAGAGATATTCAGTCCGGCAGTGCCGGCGAGGTGGCGGAGCTCTTGCAAACTTTCTTCGTAGTCAGCATCGCCAAAATTGATGCTGACCAGAACGACGGCATCTCCGCCGCTTGGTCTATCAAACATGCATTAAGATTCTTGTGCTGTGTCGTGTGGCGCCAAACTCACTGGACGCGCTGGAACAATGGTTGAAATCGCGTGCTTGTAGACCATTTGGGTCACTGTATTTTTTAACAAAATCACATACTGGTCAAAAGAGTCGACTTGACCTTGCAGTTTGATACCATTAACCAGATAAATAGACACTTGCACGTGTTCTTTTCTTAAGGCGTTCAGAAAAGGGTCTTGTAACATTTGGCCTTTATTATTCATAGAATTGCTCCTTGTTTGTTTTAATCGTATTGGAGTTTTTATTATCTTGAACACCAATCCATCATAATGACTATGATTGTACTAATTTGTTCCAATTTCAATCCCCGCACCTTATTTTTTTGGAAATAATGCGCGAATACGCTGCAAACAAGCCTCTTTGCCCAAAATAGACATCACCTGATCAATACTGGGCGACTGCGCAATACCGATTAAAGCCACCCGCAATGGCATCGCCAGTTTGGGGAATTTAATCTGCTGCTCAGCCACGACCTGATTTAGCGCATCGTGTAATTTATCGGCAGCCCAGTCGGAATCTTGAGTCTTATCCAAGAAACTTTCGATATATGCAGCCGTTTCTTCCTGGATATGCTTGGCGGCATCTGCTTCATTGATCGCTGGCACCTGGTAAAAGAACGCAATTTCTTTGGCCAGTTGGTTGAGGTTATTGGTGCGCTCACGGTATAAATTCAGCACCGCCAGCAAGTCTGGTGATTGCGTCTCGGTCACGCCCAGGGCAGCCAGGCGCGGCTTTACTTCATCGGCGATGCGCTCTAATGGCAGCGTTTTAATGTAGTGCGCATTCAGCCAGTTGAGTTTTTCGGTATTAAACTGCGCCGCAGAAGGCGTGATATGGTCTAGGTCAAACCAGGCGCAGAACTGTTCCATGCTGAATACTTCATCATCGCCATGTGACCAACCCAGACGCGCCAGGTAATTGAGCACAGCCTCACGCAAGTAACCGCCTTCGTGGTACTGCATCACACTCACGGCGCCATGGCGTTTGGAGAGTTTTTGGCCGTCATCGCCCAGAATCATGGACAAATGCGCATATTGCGGCACTTGTGCACCTAAGGCTTGCAGCATATTGATCTGGCGCGGCGTGTTATTCACATGGTCATCACCACGAATCACCTGCGTCACACCCATCTCCCAGTCATCTACCACCACGCAGAAGTTATAGGTAGGCGTGCCATCGGCGCGCGCAATAATCAGGTCATCCAGTTCGGCATTGGCAATTTCAATACGGCCTTTGACCATATCATCCCACGCTACCACGCCAGTGGTCGGGTTTTTAAAACGTACGACGGGGGGGATATCTTTGGGCGCGTCAGGCAAGGTTTTGCCAGATTCAGGCCGCCAGCGGCCATCATAGCGCGGCTTCACGCCCTGCTGCATTTGCGTTTCACGCAAGGCATCCAGTTCTTCTTTGCTGCAATAGCAATAGTAGGCGTGACCGTCATCCAGCATTTTCTGGATGATCTTTTTGTAAGTATCCATACGCTGCATCTGGTAAAACGGACCTTCGTCATGGTCCAGTTGCAACCAGGCCATGCCATCCAGAATCGCCTGCACTGCCTCTGGCGTAGACCGCGCGACATCGGTATCTTCAATCCGCAAGATGAACTGCCCGCCATGGCGCTTGGCATACGCCCATGAAAATAAGGCAGTGCGTGCGCCACCAATATGAAGGTATCCGGTCGGGCTAGGGGCAAAACGGGTTTTAACAGGCTGTGACATAATGAATCTCTAAACGCTCAAGCCCTCTATTTTAACATGGCAGCCTTACTCCTGCCTGCATCCAACTTTGCGGCAAAATGGCGGCACCCAGATTGAAGCGCGCGCGCAAACGCGCTATGATGCCGCCATGACGCAACTCCTCTCTCCCAGCGGCGATATTCATGTCGGCGAGCTTTACGGCAAACCTGCCGCACCTGGCCAGACCAGCGCGATTTATCACGTGGTTGCCGTGCACAAGCTAGGCATCACCTTGCAAAATATGGATAACCCGCTGAGCCAGTTTGAGACCACCGCCAGCAAATTGCTGCAATCCGGTTACGTGCGCTTAAGCCAAACCCCTTATGTCAACCTGCAACAGACAGGCAAACGCAAATCAGCGCAACAAAAGCTCAAGCGCTGCCCGTTTACGCTGGATGTGTTTGCTGAACGCGCGGATTGTGAGCGACCGGCAGTGATCGCCTAAGCGAAAGTAGCAATAAAAAAATGCCGCGATTGCGGCATTTTTTACGTGTTTTATATCCAGCTGGCTTAAAACTCTGGTGGCGCACCGATCAAATCGTGACCTTGCGAGTCAACAATCTGTACATCCACAAAATCACCCGGATTCAAGCCATCCGCATCTTGCAGGTAGACGATGCCGTCAATTTCCGGCGCATCACTTTTGGTCCGTGCAATGGCAATCACATTGCCATCATCATCTTTAGTCAGTTCATCCACCAGCACAGTTTGCAGGCTACCAATCTTGGCGGCGACTTTAGCGGCGCTGATACGCTCCTGCACTTCCATAAAGCGGCTTAAACGCTCTTGCTTGATTTCTTCTGCCACTGGGTCAGGCAAGGCATTTGCCGCCGCACCATCGACTGCTGAATAAGCAAAACAGCCGACGCGATCCAACTGAGCTTCTTCCATAAAGTCGAGCAGCATTTTAAAGTCATCTTCGGTTTCACCCGGGAAGCCGACAATAAAGGTACTGCGAATGGCGATCTCAGGACAGATATCGCGCCAGGCTTTAATACGTGCCAGGTTGTTTTCACTGCTGGCCGGGCGCTTCATGGACTTGAGGATACGTGGGCTAGCGTGCTGCAATGGCACATCGAGATACGGCAAAATCGCGCCTTCTGCCATCAACGGAATCACATCATCCACATGTGGATACGGATACACATAATGCAAACGCACCCATACACCTAACTCACCTAGCGATTTACTGAGTTCCGTCATATGGGTTCTCACCGGGCGGCCATTCCAGAAGCCTTTGCGGAACTTCATGTCCACGCCATACGCAGACGTATCTTGAGAAATCACCAGGATTTCTGACACACCGGCATTGACCAGGCTTTCGGCCTCGTTCAGCACATCACCAATCGGGCGGCTGACCAGGTCACCACGCATGCTAGGGATAATACAAAAGCTGCAACGGTGGTTACAACCCTCTGAAATTTTGAGGTAGGCATAGTGCTTAGGCGTCAGGCGGATGCCTTGTGGCGGCACCAGGTCAGTATAAGGATCATGCGGCTTGGGCAAATGCGTATGCACATGGCCCATCACTTCTTCGAGTGCATGCGGTCCGGTTACGGCCAATACACTGGGGTGCGCACCAGTCACTACGTCTTTTTTAGCGCCCAGACAGCCGGTGACAATTACTTTGCCATTTTTATTGAGCGCTTCACCAATCGCATCCAGCGATTCCTGCACGGCCGAGTCAATAAAGCCGCAGGTGTTAACGACCACCAGATCAGACTGCTCGTAGCTGTTGCTGATTTCATACCCTTCGGCACGCAACTGGGTCAAAATACGCTCGGAATCTGACCCGGCTTTTGGGCAACCCAAGGAGACAAACCCGACTTTAGGCGAACTTTGCATAGTGATTCTCTCTTAACCTTCTACCAACCATTTGGTCAGGGCGACTGATGCCACGCCCAACACAATTAATAATATCTGACTCAGGGTATCCCGCAATGCCGTGCGTTTATGCAAGCCAGGGATCAAATCAGCCACTGCCACATACAGCATGCTCGCCGCTGCCAGGCTTAAAATGTAAGGCACCCACTGCTCAACCAGATTCAAGGCCAGATAGGCAATCAGCCCACCCGCCAGCGTCGCCAGGCTGGATGCAATATTAAACAGAAATGCTTTTTTCTTGCTGTAGCCGGAGTGCAGCAAAATCAGGAAATCGCCCACCTCTTGTGGGATTTCGTGCGCAATAATCGCCAATGAGGTGACCAAACCCACCTGCATATCGACCATAAACGCGGCACAAATCAGGATACCGTCGACAAAATTGTGAAAAGTATCGCCGACTATAATCATCAGACCACTGCGGCCACCGTCATGCGCATGGCTATGATGATGGCCAAAAACCTGGGCTGGCGCTGCTTGCGGTAATTTAAACTTGATCGCGCCCTGCGGCTTTTTGTTTACCTGCTGTTCAGGGTGTAACTCGGGGCAATGTGCTTCATCATGCATGGCATGCATTTCACAATGCTCGCCGTGACAATGGCGCCATAACACCAGTTTCTCGAGGGTGAAAAACAGCAATACGCCAAACAGCATGGTGGCAGTCATGGCTTCAATATTGGGGCTGGTTTCAATCGCGTGTGGCAAAATCTCTAGAAACACCGCCGCCAGCAAGGCACCAATCGCATAGCTAACCAGCAAAGGCACCCAATGTTTTTTGGCATTGAGCGCGAAGATTGCTGCAACACAGACGCTTAACAGCCCACCCAGCAAACAAGCCAGCACCATGCCGGTAAAGGGTGAAATGTCAGAAAGTAATAAGGACAAATGAGTCATGCCGTGTTTATTGCGGGAAGCCGCGCATTATACGTGAGTTATCAAAAAAACAAAGCATAAACAAACAGTTATGCTTTATCTTCCGCCAGGAGCGATCAGGCCACTAAGCCTTAAATAAACTGCGCCACAATATAGCCAATCACGATGCCGACCAATAAGGCCATTGTCAAGCCGCGATAGGTGAGCACATCGCGTGAATACCCACGGCGGATGGCGACATAAGACACCAGGTAGCCCATGGCATTGAGCAACCAGATAAAGCCAAAACTCAGCACCTTGACAATAATAGGACCGATCAGTGGCACTAGACCAATAATGCCGACCAGCCAGACAAATAGCCCAGTCACCAAGCCAACCAGCACGGCCACACCTGCTAATACACGTGCATCCCAATCCAGGTGCATGCCCGCAGCGACTAATACCGCCAGGCCTACTACCAGCAAAATATTCGGCCAGACGCGCTGACCACTCAACAAAGGGTCGACACCTGTATTAAAGCTTGCCGGATGGCGTCGAACACGTAATCGTTTGAGCATAGTAGAAGCGTCTATAAAGTTGAGATTAAACCAGTAAGGTCCTGCACCTTGGCGCAGCTATGCCAATGCGGTTTGCGCATGGCCACATCGCCGGCATAGCCCCAGCTCACCAGGGCAAAATCCATTTGATTGGCATCGGCCGACATTCCGTCTTCCAGGCGATCACCAATATACAAACAATCCTGTACGGCTAGCGCGTTATCCGCGACCACGCGCCCTATCATCTCGGCTTTGGATTTGAGTGGCGGGTTAAAGTAATCCAATGCATACACGCCGGTGAAAAATGCCTGCCAACCCAGATGCGCCATGATTCTTTCGGTCGGGTAAAAGCGCTTATTGGTCGCAATATATAACTGATAACCTTGGTCTTTCAGTTGCTTCAACATGGCTGGCACACCGTCAAACACCACCGACTCCAGGCAACCCGTCGTGTCGTAATGCTGCTTAAATGCTGAGGCCAGCGTATTCAATAACGCAGCATCCTCAATTCCAGAAAGCCGTTTTAACGTCTCCATCAACGGCGGGCCAATCACATCATGCGTCAGCGGTGCTGCCAATTGCGTATTGGTGGTGCTAAATGCCAGACCAAAACAATGCAAAATGCTGGGTGCAGAATCGATTAATGTGCCGTCTAAATCAAAAATTAAATGCTGTTTCATAAATAAGGTTATTGAGTCTTTGGAATGACTTTTTAATTGTTAGCCACAGAGGTTACAGAGCACTCAGAGGAAAACAAAAAAACATCATTCACAATGCTTTTCTCTGTGACCTGTGTGTTCTCTGTGGCAAAAATATTTATTCCAGCCAGATAAAACACCCCATGCGGCCAGTATCGCCATCGCGCCGATAGCTAAAAAAGGTCTCCGGTTCATTATATGTGCAGCGTCCGCCACCATACACCTGCGCGATGCCGAGGGTTTGCAGGCGCTGCCTGGCTATCGCATATATATCACCTAGCCATTTATCGCCTTTAGGGTTAAAGGCAAGCTCAGCCTGAGCGTCTTGCGCGATAAACTGTGCCCTCACCTCGCCGCCAACTTCAAAGGCCTCAGGCCCAATCGCGGGCCCTAACCAGGCCATGAGTTGGCTAGCCTGCACAGGCATGGCGTTGACTGTCGCTTCAATGACGCCATCGCACAAGCTACGCCAGCCAGCGTGTATGGCCGCCACGACCGTACCGCTCTGGTCACATAACAACACAGGCAGACAATCAGCAGTCATAGTGACACACACCACCTGTTTGCGTGCAGCAAAGCTGGCATCTGCACTTTCCAGACAAGAAGATAAAGCTGCATCAATCACGCGCACGCCATGCACCTGGTTGAGCCATACCGGCTCACTGGGCATGAAGCCGCTCAGCAACTGCCTATTAGCCGCGACGTGCTGTGGATGGTCTTTGACATGATCACCTAAGTTCAAGCTGGCATACACGCCGGCACTCACACCACCTTTGCGCGTGGTTTGCAAGGCTTTGACATTGGCAGGTGCAGGCCAGTCAGGCGTGATGAATGTCAGGTCGGCCATCACTCGTCCTCATCGCCCCAGTCTTCGTCGAGGTCATCCTCGGACTCATCAAAATCATCGTCGCCCCAATCTTCGTCATCGTCACCGACAAACAGGCCGTTTTCATCGACATTAAAATCAGGCGGCGGCAACTCTTCTACTGGTTTGACCACGCGCATGGCTTCCAGCAGCGCACGCATATCGTCTGCCAATTCAATCTGCCATTCCATCGGCTCATTGGTCACCGGGTGAATCAAGCCCAGTTTGATCGCATGTAGCGCTTGGCGCTTAAAGCTACCGATGACTTCGCGCAGCTCTGGCGTCATCATTTTGTGCGGAATAATATTGCCGATGCCATACATCGGATCCCCCACCATGGGCGCTTTTAAATGCTGCAAGTGCACGCGAATCTGGTGCGTGCGGCCGGTTTCGAGGTTGCAGCGCAAATAAGTATTGGTGCCAAAGCGCTCCAGAATCTCATAATGCGTGATGGCCGGACGACCACGGCGAATTACCGCCATTTTGGTGCGATGATGCGGGTGGCGGCCAACAGGCTGATCGACCTTGCCGTTACGCCACAACTGACCCCAGACAATCGCTCGGTACTCACGCTTAACCGTACGCGCCTGCAACTGGCGCACCAAGCTGGTTTGAGCCTCCAGCGTTTTAGCCACCACCAGCAAGCCGCTAGTGTCTTTATCCAACCGATGCACAATGCCCGCACGCGGCACTTCTTTTAAAGCAGGCCAATGGAACAGCAAGGCATTGAGCAAAGTGCCGCTCCAGTTACCAGCGGCCGGATGCACCACCAGCCCAGCAGGCTTATTAATAATGATCAGCGCATCGTCTTCGTAGACCACATCCAGCGGAATATCTTCAGGTTCAAACGCGTTTTCCTGCGCATTTTTGGGCGGCGTGATGTCCAGTTTTTCGCCGCCCCACACTTTGGTTTTGGCAGTGGTTGCCTTGCCATCCAGCAAGACCAGTTCCTCTTTGATCCATGCCTGTAATCGGCTGCGAGAATGATCCGGCAACATTTGCTGCAAGGCCAGATCGAGACGCTGCCCGCCAAGATTGCCAGGAACGACCAGATGTAAGGAGGCGCTTTCTTTCATATTTTCAAACAGCATCAGTTATAATGCCCTGAGTTTCCTTTGATAAAACAACATTAAACAACATGCTTCGCATTTTACCGCTTAACACCCTGTTCACGCGTGCTTTTATTTTAATCACCGCGCTGACCTTGAGTGCTTGTGCCATTTTTGGCAACCCGAATCCACCGGATGAAACCAAAGGCTGGGCAGAACAACGCTTGTACGCTGCGGGTCAGGAAAAGATGGCCGACAAGAACTACGACAAGGCGATTGAGTATTTCCAGAAGCTGGAAGCGCGCTATCCGCATGGGGCTTATGCCACGCAAGCGCAGCTCGAAGTCGCCTATGCCTACTATAAAAAATCTGAACCGGTGTTGTGTTTATCTGCCGTTGACCGTTTTATCAAGCTGCATCCTAACCACCCTAACCTCGATTACGCTTACTATCTGAAGGGCCTGGCCACCTTTAACGAGCGCGGCATCATGGAAAAATACACCAAACAGGAAATCAACGACCGCGACCCGAAAACCTTACGCGTGTCTTTTAACGCTTTTAAAGAGTTAGTTGAGCGTTTTCCTACCAGCCGTTATGCCAAAGACTCAACGCAGCGCATGATTTACCTGGTCAATACGCTGGCCATGCACGAAATGCACGTTGCGCGCTATTACATGCAACGTAAAGCCTACGTGGCTGCGTTAAACCGCTCCAGATACGTGCTGGAAACCTACCCTAACTCTGTCGCGGTTGAAGACGCCCTGGTGACCATGATCAGCGCGTATGACGCCATGGACATGGCTGACCTCAAAGGCGATACGCTGCGTATTCTCAAAACCAACTACCCTGAAAACCCGATGGTGACTGGCAAGATCAATGAAGACGAAAAAGTCTGGTGGAAGTTCTGGGAAAGTCTGTATTAAAACAATGGTTTAAAAAATCATTTAACTTGATGATTTAAAATATAAAAAAACGCCAGTCAATCTGGCGTTTTTTTATTGTCTGCTCACACTTCGTCGGCAGTGCATTGCGCGGACTCTGCCGCAAAGGCCTCTAGCTCAAATGGGTTGTCATCATAAATATGGCGTCCACGCATCCATTGCCATACACCCGCCAGCAAATAAGCTGGCACAAAAAACAGCCCCCAACGCTCCGCCTGGCGGACATGCACGTGTTCATGCACGCGCAAGCGTTGCAGGCACTCTGCTGAATGCCCAAGCACCACATGCCCCAAGGTCAACGCCGCAAAACCGCTGATACGCGTCAGCTTATTCGCTAGCCAACCATCAGAAACTTCCAATACGCCATCCACGCTACGCGCACCAGCACCGGTGAGCAATAACACGCTCGCAAAGAGCAGCCCTAGCACGCTGGTGGGCGATGCCCAGACATAACGCAACCAACGCTTTAGCATGTCTATGACCTTGCCTGACACTGTATTGCAGCCATGCGGCCAATCTCCACCGTCAGAGCATCGCCCTTACCGCGGATGGTATTCGGCCCGTTGCTGTAGATAAAGCCTGAGCCGCTGGGCTGTTGTGGCAGCCTGATTTCGTTTTGTCCACGTATCAGCACGGCGCTGGCAGGTGCAGCCTCAAAGCGCACGCGCATCACTTCACCGTTTTGGCAATCAAACACTACTGCCTCTGGCGCGGCCAAGGGCTGCTTGGCGACACAGCCTGCAAGCATTAAGGCTAAACAGGCATGGGTACGAACAACCATCGCCCCACTCATGCTGACCTCGGTGCAAATATAATAATGGCCATGCCGAGCATCGCCACCCCAGCACCTAACATATCCCAGCCGGTAGGTTTAATGCCATCCACGACCCATAACCACAAAATCGCCACGCCGATATACACACCACCATAAGCCGCATAAATGCGGCCAGCCGCCGCTGGATGTAAGGTCAGCAACCAGGCGAACAGTGCCAGGCTGGCGGCGGCAGGCAACAACAGCCATACACTCTTGCCTGCTTTTAACCATAGATAAGGCAGATAGCAGCCGACGATTTCAGCCACTGCGGTCAAGGCAAATAAAAATAATGTTTTAAGCACAAAAAGCCTCTAGAGGGGGGGCACCACTATAGGTGACAGACTAAGGATGACAGTCGCATGATCAATACTTTATGCCTTAAAAGTTCGCTACTCACTTTTTCGCTTTATGCGATATTGCAACCAGCAAAAGATCGCGCCAACTACAAGATTGAGGCTGGCCTGCAATAATGGCAAAAACAGAAAAATCAGGCTCCCCTGCGCATCCGGATACATGACTAGCGTTTGCAAGTAGATCCAGGCAACCACCAGCACCTCAAACAAACTAAAGCGCAGCCAGCGTTTCAGAACATCAATACAGTCAAAAAAGTAGCGTCCAACGAACATCACCACATAAGGAAGGACTGTCCATAGCGTCATCAGCAACCCGGTACGATGACTGAGAAATCGCAAACTACTGGCGGCATAGATCTCAAAACTGATGGCAATCAGTGCCCCAGCCAGGGCGGTTAACGAAATAGCGTGGTGAATGCGCATAAGGCCTTATGAAAGTTGCACCCAACGATAGCTTTTGATTTTACCCGGCGGCAAATCAAACGAGCGTGTGCCAGACAAGGTAAAAGACGCGCCAGAGGCCACCGAGGTTGGCGCATCAATCACAGCGGTTGGCTTGGATTGATCGACCACAATCACATCTACCATCGCCGGGTCAGATTGATTGCCAGCGTCATCTTCAACAATGAGCTGGAAGCGGTGTCTGCCGGGCGGCAAAGGGTTGGCTGCATCAATCGTGACTTCAATGGTCGGCGTATTGGTCTTAATTTCCTGCCCGGTCGTAAACTTTGCCATATGATGACTCCTTGAATTCAGAAAAACGTGTGAAGTAACCTGCTTCACAATGTATGCCAGATTACAGGTGCGGGCAAGTTACTGACGCGAAAACATGAGAAGGCGGGATTACTCCTGCTCTGAAATCAGGATCTGGTTATGGTCAGTTTTCAGATAAAAAGTACCGTTCTGATCAATCTGGATCGCACGTATCCGATAACCACTCAGCACAGGCTCAGCATACACCAGCGCACTGCCTTCCTTACGTACACGGTAAAGCGTGGTGTTACCCATGCCGGCAACAAATAAATCGTTATCCCAAAAATCATTGCGGCCGGTAGAAGGATATTTCACCAACGGGCCAATGCCGATGGAAGGCACGAAGGTCATCGCCGGTTTTTCGTAGCCCTCATGGCTATTGAATTTATTGCCGTAGTAGCCGCTCATGCCATCACGTTCGTAAATCGTGCCATAACTGACAATTGGCCAGCCGTAGTTTTTGCCGCGTTTGATCAGGTTAATTTCGTCGCCACCTCGCGGGCCATGGTCGGTGAGCCACAACTCATTGCTTTCACGGTCAAAATACAGGCCGCCAGACGGTGAGCGGAAACCGGAGGCATAGACTTCGGCATTCAAACGCTGCAGGTCAATCCGCACCACTTTACCCAGCGAGGTTGTTTTGTCTTGCACGCGGTCAGGCTTGGAAAAATCCCCCAGGCTCAAGTACAAGGTGCGCTCGTTCTCACCCAGCACTAACTTGCCACCCACCTGGTGGCCCAAAATCGGCTCTTTAATCGCCGGGCGGCTGATATAAATCTCGCGGTTAAAACTGACTTCGCTGTTTTCTACATCGACCTCAAACTCACTCACCGCCAGCCGCACGCCATTACTCGCCTCGTCCCACGCGGTGTAAGCCACATACAACGTTTTGCCCACCAGTAAAGAGTCTTTTACGCCAGACAATTCACGGCAATACACTAGTTGCTTGCTACTGCTTTCATCTGCCGAGGTTTCGCCGCCAGGAATAAACTTGGCCAAGGGTTTGCCGGGCTTCACCAACTCCATATTGTCGTTTTGGCGGACGAAAAACACTTCGCCACACTTGCTGATAAACAGGAATAGTTTTTTATCCAGACGTTCAAAAGGGCCGGACGGATACTGGTCTTCGAAAGGTAGTTTGTATTCCTTGAGGGTTTGCGTACCAAACACCGAGCTGATTCTGGGTGGCTCAGGTGCTTTATTGGCTTCTTTGTCAGCCTCAGCCGCCTCGCTGCCAGACAACAACAACCTGGGTACAACATCGCCACCCGCCTGCACATTGACTGGCAAGACACAACAGAGACACAAAACAACAACATTGAATGCCCTAAGGGCAGAGGTCGCGATTGAACATCGCTGATTAGAATAATGCAAAACAAGACTCTCCATTAGCTAGCTTATTTTCGAGTCCCCCATCCAAAAAAAGTTTATGCCATCTTATTTATTAAGATTTTATTATTAAATAAATCATTCACTTATTTATTTT
>CAYPZE010000020.1:0-19817 GCA_964415305.1 uncultured Methylotenera sp. | reverse complement strand
TCGTGACCGCTTATTTTGACGAGCAACGCAGGAAAAAAGCGGAAGCTGGGGTGCATTTCTTTTGGTAACTTATTCTTTGGGCAAGCAAAGAAAAGTAACTCGCTGAAAAAGCGAAAAGAAACCTAACAAACATCCACAACCGCGTGGGCAAAAATGTCTACCCTACGAAGACTCAACCTGAAAATTTTGGCCACTGGTTATAACCCTTTTCAGGATTATTTGCTCCATACTCCACAATGAATTTAGCCTCAATTCGGTTTACTTCTTCAGTGCTATCAGACTCAAAGAGAATTTCTTTAGTAATCGTAAAATTCTTTCTTTGCTCTTCTGAAAAGTCTTTTTTTACCAGCGCATCATTCACGCTACCAAAGTAGGTCAGGCTATTTGTAAGGTCTTTGCCAATATAAATCTTCCCATTGGGGTAGGTGATTTTGTAAATAACCTTTTTGGTTGGCAAATTGTTTATTTCAACCACCTGGCAATATCCATCGCATAATAAGTCAACACGCCATCCGCCCCGGCACGCTTAAACCCCAACATCGCCTCCAGCACACAAGCCTTCTCATCCAACCAGCCATTCTGCGCAGCGGCCTTTAGCATCGCATATTCACCACTGACATGATAAGCATAGGTCGGCACGCCAAACTCGTCTTTAACGCGACGGACGATATCCAGATAGGGCATGCCAGGTTTCACCATGACCATATCGGCACCTTCTTCAAGGTCCAGCGCAACTTCTTTCAGCGCTTCGTCAGAGTTGGCCGGGTCCATCTGGTAGTTGTATTTATTGCTTTTACCCAAGTTGCCTGCCGAGCCCACCGCATCACGGAACGGGCCATAAAACGCAGAGGCGTATTTAGCAGAGTAGGCAAGGATGCGGGTGTAGATATAGCCTTGCTCTTCCAGCGCATCGCGGATGGCGCCAATACGGCCATCCATCATGTCAGACGGGGCGACTACGTCAGCACCGGCTTCGGCGTGGCACAGGGCTTGTTTAACCAACACCTCAACGGTTTCATCATTAAGCACATAGCCGCTATCGTCAATGAGGCCATCCTGGCCGTGCGTAGTGTAGGGGTCTAGCGCAACATCAGTAATCACGCCCAGCTCAGGGAAGGCTTTTTTGAGGGCCCTCACCGTGCGCGGCACCAAGCCATCCGGGTTATAGGCTTCTTTGGCGTCCAGGCTTTTGTATTGCTGCGGCACGACCGGGAACAAAGCCAGCGCCGGAATGCCCAGTTTGACGCACTCTTCGGCGGTTTTCAGCAAGACATCGATACTTTGACGCTGCACGCCTGGCATGGAGCTGACGGACTCAATCTGCCCTTCGCCTTCCAGTACAAATACCGGGTAAATCAGGTCGTTAGTGGTCAGCACATTTTCACGCATCAAGCGGCGGGAAAAGTCATCTTTACGCATGCGGCGCGGGCGAATCGCCAGAAATTGATTACTCATGGTCAGTCCTTATTAGCCAAATACTCGGGCCAGTTCAGCGCCTGGGTCATCCTGGCGCATAAACGCCTCCCCGACCAAAAAGCCGTTGACGTTGTGGCTGCGCATTAAAGCGACATCTTCGGGCGTGAAAATACCTGACTCAGTGACCACAAAGCGGTCTTCAGGTGTTTTTTCAAGCAGATCGAGTGTGGTTTGCAAGCTGACATCGAAGGTACGCAGGTTACGGTTATTAATGCCCAATAAAGGTGTTTCCAATTGCAGGGCCAGTTCCAGTTCGTCGGCATCATGCACTTCTACCAGCACCGCCATGCCCAGGTTGTGGGCTGTGAGTTCCAGCTCGCGCATTTGCGCCAGCTCCAGCGCGGCGACAATCAGCAAAATGCAGTCCGCACCCATGGCACGCGCTTCATAGACCTGATAAGGATCGATCATGAAATCTTTGCGCAACACCGGCAGTTTACAAGCCGCACGGGCTTGTTTTAAATACGCGGCAGAGCCTTGGAAATACTGTTCATCGGTGAGTACGGACAAACAGGCCGCACCGCCTTTTTCATAGCTTTTGGCGATCTCGGCCGGATTGAAATCCGCACGAATAATGCCTTTGGACGGGCTGGCTTTTTTAATTTCAGCAATCACCGCCGGTTTATCGGCATCGACTTTATCGACAATATTGCCAATAAAGTCACGACAATCTGGCTGGTCCAGCGCTTCTTCACGCATGGCATCCAGCGACTTGAGCGCTTGTGCCTTGGCGATTTCTTCGCGCTTGGTGGCTAAAATTTTATTTAAAATATCAGACATAATGTACTCGCATGTTTATCGTTTCACTTACTGGCTGCGCGCATTCGTGCGCGTTTACTGGTAAGTATGCTCTTGATGTTTAATCCAGCCGCTCTGGCGCCCTTGCGGATCGTGGTGCGTCCAATGCATGATGCCACCTTTGGGGTTGTAAATATATTCCCCTTTAAAGGTCACTTCATCGCCCACACTCAGATTTTCCACCCGTGGTGCCAGGTCAATATTATGCGCAAATAACAAGGTTTGCTCAGCCGAAACACTCACTAAAAAACGCTGGTGCCGGGCACCTTTATTATCGTCAGGCAACAGTTTTTTCACTACGCCATGACCTTCTAGCCAGACATGGCTTTGCTTTTGCGCAAACGCCTGTTTGACTGCTACATTGTCTTCCGACGACAGCCCGGAAGAAAGTGATTGAAGATTCAGCGTCTGAACCTGTGATTTAACCTCAACGGTTGACTGCGGCCGATTGCTTGTACCATCACCGCTGACACTCTGTTGCGACGCCTGCTGACACGCCGCCAGCAAACCGAACAGCGCTATCAATGCGTAGTGTTTCATGCCGCCTGGCTCAATGCCTTGAGTTGTTGCAGTTTATTCAAGGCGGCGCCTGAATCAATCGATTGCGCCGCTTGCGCGATGCCAGAGGGCAAATCATTGGCCAGGCCAGACACATAAATGGCCGCACCGGCATTGAGCAAGACAATATCGCGGGCCGGGCCTGTTTCACCCGACAGCAAGCCAAGAATAATCTCGCTGGAATGCTGCGCACTTTCAACTCGGATGCTGTTGATGTCATGCAATGGCATGCCAAACTGGGCCGGGTTCAAGGTGTATTCACTGACTTGACCGTTTTTGAGCTCCGCCACATAGGTGTCGGCAGAGAAAGAGATTTCATCCATTTCATCGGCACTGTGCACCACCATCACATGCTCGCTGCCCAGCTGCTGCAAGGTTTGCGCCAGCAATGGCACCAGGTCGCGATGAAACACGCCCATCACCTGACGCTTAGCCCCCGCCGGGTTAGTCATGGGGCCTAACAAGTTGAACATGGTACGCACACCCAGCTCGCGGCGCACGGGCGCAGCATACTTCATAGCCGCATGGTGGTTAGGCGCAAACATAAAGCCAATGCCAGCTTCGTTGACGCAACGCACCACTTGCTCCGGCGTCAACACGATATTCACACCCAGCGCTTCGAGCACATCGGCTGAGCCGCTTTTGGAAGACGCTGCACGGCCACCATGTTTGGCGATTTTTGCGCCTGCCCCTGCGGCAACAAAGGCTGACGCCGTTGAGACATTAAACACCTTGTTAGGCGCACCGCCCGTGCCACAGGTATCAATCAAATGACGCGTATCATCAATGACGACTTTGCTCGATAGCTCTCGCATCACCTGCGCAGCGGCGGCAATTTCAGTGACAGTTTCACCTTTGACGCGCAAGGCGGACAAAAAGCCCGCAATCTGGATCGGGGTAAACTCGCCGCTCATGATCTGCTGCATGATTTCCAGCATTTCTTCATGCGTGAAATCGGTATGGTCGATCAGGCGCTGCAGCGCGATTTTGGGCGTGATGGCCATTAATAGCCTTTCAGGAAGTTGTCCAGCAGCTCATGCCCATACTCGGTCAGAATCGACTCCGGGTGAAACTGCACGCCTTCCACGGCCAATGTTTTATGCTTGACGCCCATGATCTCGCCATCGTCGGTCCAGGCGGTGATCTCCAGGCAATCCGGGATGGTTTCGCGCTCGATCACCAGTGAGTGGTAACGCGTGGCGGTATAAGGGTTAGGCAGATTTCTGAACACACCGGTATTGGTATGGTGTATCAATGACGTTTTACCATGCATCAGGGTTTTGGCCTTGATGATGTTGCCACCAAACGCCTGGCCTATGCTCTGATGACCCAAACACACGCCCAGCAACGGAATCTTGCCAGCAAACTCGTGAATCAGTGGTACGGAAATACCGGCTTCATTGGGCGTACAAGGCCCAGGAGAAATCACGATTTTTTCCGGCTTCATGGCCTTAATTTGTTCCAGTGTGATTTCATCATTTCTGTGCACATGGACGTCTTGACCCAGCTCGCCAAAATACTGCACGAGGTTGTAGGTAAAAGAGTCGTAGTTATCAATCATCAACAACATATCAGGCTCCTTTTCCTGTATTTGATTGGGCTTCGCTATCCAGGCCAGCTTGCACCAGCTCAGCGGCGCGGATCACGGCTTTGGCTTTATTCTGGGTTTCGTCCCATTCGCTTTGCGGCACCGAATCGGCGACAATGCCCGCCCCGGCCTGCACATAGAGTTTTTTGTCTTTAATCACAGCGGTACGAATCGCAATTGCCACATCCATGTCACCGTTAAAGCCCAAATAGCCCACGGCACCCGCGTAAATACCGCGCTTGGATGGCTCCAATTCTTCAATGATTTCCATGGCTCGCACTTTAGGGGCGCCAGACACCGTACCTGCAGTAAAGGTGGCTTTGAGCACATCAATCGCATCGAGGCCGGGCTTGAGCTGGCCTTCAACATTGCTGACGATATGCATCACGTGCGAGTAGCGCTCTATGGTCATATTGTCAGTGACCTTGACGGTGCCTGTGAGCGCCACACGGCCGACATCGTTACGGCCCAAATCCATCAATTGCACGTGCTCGGCACGCTCTTTCGGGTCAGCCAGCAATTCGGCTTCGAGTGCTAAATCATGATCGCGGTTTTTGCCGCGTGGACGCGTGCCTGCTATCGGGCGCGAGGTGACCGTAGTATCTTCCAAGCGCACCAGGATTTCTGGCGACGCGCCAACCACGTGGTGGTCATCCATATCGTAATAAAACATATATGGCGAGGGGTTGAGGCTACGCAAGGCACGATAGAGACTCAGTGGCGCCGCTTCGAAGTCTTGCGTCATGCGCTGGCTCAGCACCACCTGCATGATGTCGCCTTCAAGAATATATTGCTGTGCTTTTTTCACTGCGGCTTTGAAGTTATCTTCACCAAACTCTGACACCGCCTGCGTTTTACTGGTCGACAGCGCGGCAGGAATCTCGACCTGTGTGCGCAATTTTGCCAGCAAGGCGTGCATGCGGGCACAAGCCGTTTCATAGGCGTTTGGCTGTGTCGGGTCGGCATAGACAATGAAATACAATTTGGCAGACAAGTTATCGACCACCGCAATTTCTTCCGACACCATCAGCAGGATGTCTGGTGTGCCAATCGCGTCCGGTTTTTTGTTTTTGCCCAGGCGCTTTTCAATGTATTGAATGGTCTCGTAGCCGAAATAGCCCGCCAAACCGCCGGTGAATCGCGGCAAGCCATCGTAGGGTGGCGTTTTAAAACGCGCCTGGTAGGCTTTGATAAAATCGAGCGGATTTTGGTCATTGTGCGACTCTAAAACCTGATCGCCTTGAATCACTTGCAGTGCCTCATCACGCACCACAATGCGGGTCGTCGCTGGCAAGCCAATAATGGAATAACGGCCAAAGCGTTCGCCGCCTTGTACGCTTTCCAGCAGGTAAGAGTAGGGTTGGTTAGCCAGCTTGAGATACAGCGACAAAGGTGTATCTAAATCGGCAAAGGTTTCCATCACGAGCGGAATACGGTTGTAGCCTTGCGCCGCCAGCGCGTCAAATTCGGTCTTGCTTAAGGTGCTTAACATGATGCTTTTTCCAGGTTGATCGTCGAATGTGTCGTGGGCAAGCCTCACGACAGATCAGTGCAAATGGCGTGCACCAGCGCCGGGGAGTAGGACTAGCCCCGCCACGAACGACGCCAGCTTAATACTGGCCAACTGGAAGAATGATGAGCACAAAACATCATGATATCTGGACAAATTTCTTGTTATCCCCGCTTAAGAGAGCAGGTAACTCCAGCAAGTTCACCACCTCGGTGAGTTGCTGCACCGTGGCATCCACGGTTGCCACATCAATGGCGCGCCCTTGATTATACCCATAAGGCACAGTCACCACAAAGCACCCCGCAGCATGCGCCGCCTGAATATCGGTTTCAGAGTCGCCCACCAGCAGTGCCTCGGCTGGCAAAGTGCCTAGCTTTTGGCAAATATGCAACAGCGGCAACGGGTCTGGTTTCTTTTTAGGCAAGGTGTCGCCGGAGACGACGATTTCAAAAAAATCCGCCAATCCGGCATGCTGCAATAAAGGCAAGGTGAATTTTTCCGGCTTGTTGGTGACACAGGCTAAACGATAGCCTTGTTTTTTCAATTGTTGCAACGCAGGCAACACGCCAGCAAAGGCCTGGCTGTCGGTCGCATTCGCCTCATAAAAACCATGATACAGCGGTTGCGCACGGGCAAATTCCTGTGCATCAGGTTCGCCATGCATACTACCAACCAAACAACGTTTGATCAGGTTTTGCACGCCTTCGCCAATATAAGTAGTGATTTGCGCTTGCGGCAACATTGGTTTGCCTAAAGCCACCAGCATACGGTTGGCGGCTTCGGCAATTTGTGGCGCGGTATCAAGCAGGGTGCCGTCCAGATCGAACATCACGACTTTGACTTGAAACCGCATCACTTAAACCTCACAAAACAACATAGCCTAAACAAGGCCACGATTTGGAAGCTTGGTCGCGCGCAAAAAAGCAGGACGCAGCCTACAAGTAGTAGGTAAGTCCTGATTTTTTAAGCAGCAACGAAGCATTGTGACGGATTATGTTGTTTTTAAACGGTGGCTAAAGACGCACGCATCGCCGCTACAACCGTATCGTAACGGTTAGGGTCTGTGTCTTTAGGCGCACCAAAAATCGCGCTACCCGCTACAAACGTATCAGCACCGGCTTTCGCGATTTCTGCGATGTTATTCGCATTCACGCCGCCGTCCACTTCCAGCCAGATTTGACGGCCAGTTTGTTCGTAGTAAGCATCAATACGGGCACGCGCTTGTTTCAGCTTGTCCAATGTCGCTGGAATAAACTTCTGACCACCAAAGCCTGGGTTCACAGACATCAGCAAAATCATGTCCACTTTGTCCATCACATAGTCCAGGTAGTGCAATGGTGTGGCTGGGTTGAATACCAGGCCAGACTTACAACCGCTGTCACGGATCAACGCCAGGCTGCGGTCAATATGATCAGATGCTTCCGGGTGGAACGTGATGATGTCAGCACCGGCTTTGGCAAAGTCAGGGATGATACGATCCACTGGTTTCACCATCAAATGCACGTCAATCAGCGCGCCAGCATTGTGAGACAAATCACGAATGGCATCACACACCAATGGACCAATCGTCAGGTTAGGCACGTAATGGTTATCCATCACGTCAAAATGAACAATGTCGGTGCCGGATTTAATGACGTTTTCGATTTCTTGGCCTAATTTGGCAAAGTTGGCTGAAAGAATACTTGGGGCAATGCGAAAAGTTTTGTCCATACTGGTGTTCCGTCTCTTGAGTTCCGTGAATGAATCTAATAAAAGTTTAGCAAAACCAATATTTTACCGTCAATTTGTGTCAAATTGACAGGATTCTTGCTTGTGGCGCGTGAATATAAGAAAATGTCGGCACTTTAGACATGGATTTCCATCCAAACGCTCATGAACTGTTTGCAAGCGCCGATCTGTTTCTCTTTTCGCCCTGTGCCGCAGGTAAAATAGCGCCATGCAGCTGTATACCATTGGTGTTAACCACACCACCGCCCCCATTGCCATCCGCGAGAACGTTGCGTTTAACAACGACACTTTGCCGCATGCGCTGGCGGATCTGGCACGTCACAACGTGGCAGAAGTGGCGATTTTATCGACCTGCAACCGCACCGAAATTTATGTGCAGTCTATTCGCCCCGAAGTGGTGATTGACTGGCTGGCGGCCTATCACCGCCTCGAAGCCGACAAACTCTTGCCTTACACCTACACCTTAAGCAGCCACGAGGCTGTTAAGCATGCGTTCCGCGTCGCCAGTGGCTTGGACAGCATGGTGTTAGGCGAAGCGCAGATTTTGGGGCAGTTCAAACAGTCAGTCAAAATTGCGCAGGACTCAGGCACCTTGGGCACCATGCTGCACAAATTGTTCCAGCGCACGTTTGAAGTGGCGAAAGAAGTACGCACCAATACTGACATTGGTGGCAGCTCGATTTCGATGGCTGCGGCCGCGGTTAAGCTGGCGCAGCGTATTTTTGGTGACTTAAGCACACAAAGCGTGCTGTTTATTGGTGCTGGCGAAATGATAGAGCTATGTGCCGACCACTTTGCGGCGCAAAAACCGAAAAAAATCACCGTCGCCAACCGCACACTAGAGCGTGGCGAACAACTGGCAGAGAAAATCCGCGGCCAGGGTTTAAACGTACAAGCTATTTTGCTCAATGACTTGCCCGAGCGCTTTCAAGAGTTTGATATTGTCATCACCAGCACCGCCAGCCAATTGCCGATTGTCGGCCTGGGCATGGTAGAGCGCGCCATTAAAGCACGTAAGCACCGGCCAATGTTTATGGTCGACCTTGCCGTGCCGCGTGACATTGAACCAGAAGTATCTGCGCTGGACGATGTGTTTTTATACTCGGTCGACGATCTTGCACAAGTGGTCATAGAAGGTTTGGGCAATCGGCAGGAAGCGGCCGTGAATGCAGAGCTGATTGTCAACTCACGCGTAGAGCACTTTATGCAGTGGCTCAAACAGCGCGAAGCGGTGCCGACCATTAAAGCGCTGCGCGACCAGGCTGACGCCATGCGTAAAGCCGAGCTGGAAAAAGCGCTCAAATTACTGCAAAAAGGCGAATCGCCCGAAAAAGCCCTCGAAGCCCTGAGCAATGCACTCACCAATAAATTTTTGCATGGTCCCAGCCATGCGCTCAACAACTCTCACGGCGATGCACATGCGCATATGGAGCACCTCGTGAAACAACTTTTTCAAATCAAAGAATAACTTTTCAGGCCTGGCATCCGCGCACGCTTTGAAGATTAGGTAACCACATGAAACCAAGTATGTTACAAAAGCTCGCTAACCTCAGCGAGCGCCTCGAAGAACTCAACCGCCTGCTCAGTAGCGAAGGCGTGACTGACAACATGGATAACTACCGTAAGATCATGCAGGAACATACGGAAATTACCCCCATTGTTGAGCAGTACCACATCTATGCGCAAACCGAGTCTGACATTAAAGAAGCGCATGCCATGCTGGCCGACCCTGAGATGAAAGAGTTTGCCCAGGAAGAAATCGACACTGGCAAAAAACGCCTGGAAGAAGTCGCGCTGACACTGCAGAAACTGTTGTTGCCCAAAGACCCTAACGACGATAAAAACATCTTCCTGGAAATCCGCGCCGGTACCGGCGGTGACGAATCCGGCCTGTTCGCCGGCGACTTGTTCCGCATGTACTCCCGTTTTGCCGACCGCCAGGGCTGGAAGGTCGAAGTTGTCTCGGCCAACGAAGGCGAGGTGGGTGGCTACAAAGAAGTCATTGCCAAAATCATCGGCTACGGCGCCTACTCAAAACTCAAATTCGAATCTGGTGGCCACCGCGTACAACGCGTGCCAGATACTGAAACGCAAGGCCGCATCCACACCTCCGCCTGTACGGTCGCGATTCTGCCTGAAGTGGAGGAAGTGGGTGACGTTGAAATTAACCCGGCCGATATCCGTATCGATACCTTCCGCGCTTCTGGTGCCGGTGGTCAGCACATTAACAAAACCGACTCCGCCGTGCGTATTACCCACGCACCCACCGGTATTGTGGTCGAATGTCAGGATGGCCGCAGCCAACACGCCAACAAGGCGCAAGCCATGCAAGTTTTAGCCGCGCGCATCAAGGCCAAGCAAGTCGACGAGCAACAAAGCAAAATCGCCTCCGAGCGCCGCAACCTGATTGGCTCAGGTGACCGCTCCGAGCGCATCCGCACCTACAACTACCCGCAAGGCCGTATCACCGACCACCGTATCAACCTGACGCTATATAAAATTGAAGCGATTACTGAGGGCGATATGGACGAGTTGATTAATGCGCTGGCGACTGAGTATCAGGCCGACTTGCTGGCGAGTTTGGGTGAAGACGCTTAAAACGGCTAGTCAAGACATGCGCACACCAATACATCAAGGCAGTTGCTTATGTGGGCGCGTGCGCTATGAGGTGACCGGCAATCTGGGCCCGCTGGTCTATTGCCATTGCAAACGTTGCCGCAAAGCCACAGGCTCAGCCTTTATTGCCGTGGCACCCATCGCAAAAGCGGACTTCAACATCACACAGGGCGCCACCGCACTGGCAATCTACCGCAGCGAAGCGGGCGTGTGCCGTACTTTTTGCAGCCATTGTGGCTCGCCTATCATGGCCTACCGGGAAAGCGACCCCGATACGCTCAGGCTGCGCGTTGGCACACTGGACACACCACTCCCCACCGAGGTATCGGCACATATATTCGTTGCCTCCAAGGCCGAATGGCATGACTTTCACGATGATGCACCGCAATATGCGGAGCGTCCTTAACGAGATGGCCATATTAAAATGACACAGTTTCGCCTGCCTGTTGCGCCACGCAGTATCCAGAAAGATAATCCGATTAAGTTTTTGCTGGATAGCGAAGCCATTGATTGCCTGGCCCATAACATTGGCCTGGTGCACAGTGCTTTTGATGGGCAAGCCTTTAAACAGTTAGCGCTTACCAACATTGCACCACTCGAGTTTATGGACCGCTCGGCGCATATTGCCGCTGCTTTAAAAGCGACGCTGCCAGCCAAGTTTTCAGACGCCACAGAGATTCTGCTCGACACGCTGACGCCACCCAATGTGCATACCGAGCGTTTAGGCTTAAGTGTGTTTTTCTATTTGCCACATACGCGCTTTGTAGCCGACTACGGCCGTGATGCCCAACATAATGGCGGCGAGGATCCATTTGAAGCGGCCATGCGTGCACAGTATGAATTGACGCGCCGCTTTACGGCTGAGTTTTCGATCCGCCCGTTTTTGATACACGATTTTGACCGTACACTAAACCAGTTAACGCAATGGCTGGATGATCCTGACCCGCATGTGCGGCGCTTGTGTTCTGAAGGTACGCGCTCGCGTTTGCCATGGGGCGCACGCATCCCGCAATTGATTAAAGACCCGACGCCAACCTTGCCGATTCTGGAGGCGCTCAAAAAAGACCCGAGTTTATATGTGCGTCGCAGCGTGGCAAACCACTTGGGCGATATTGCCAAAGACCATCCGGCAGTGGCGTTTGAGCTATGTGAGCGCTGGCTCACCAATGCTGACAAAGACCTGAAATGGGTGATCCGCCATGCCGTGCGCCATCCGGCCAAACAAGGCAATGCCACGGCGATTGCCTTGCGCAAAGCGGCCGGGGGCAGGGGATAATGTTGTACACCGTACAACAATGGTTGCAAACAGCACGGCAACAGCTAGCGCAGTTTGTCCCGCCCGATGAGGCGAGTATGGAAGCGCAAATATTATTGATGCATGTGCTGAATGTGAACCGTGCCTGGTTGATTGCACATGCAACTGACAGCCTATCGGCGATCTCTCTTAATACGACGGAATCACTCTTACAACGCCGTTTGCAAGGCGAACCGGTTGCGCATATTTTGGGCTCACGCGAGTTTTTCGGGCTGGCGCTCAAAGTCACGCCAGACACGCTGATTCCACGCCCGGATACCGAAACGCTGGTCGAAGCCGCCTTAGAAAAAATCAACGGCCCCATGCGCGTGTTAGACCTGGGCACCGGCACCGGCGCCATTGCACTGGCGATCGCCAAGCATGCACCAGCCTGTAAAGTAGTCGCGGTAGATGCGTCAGCTGGCGCGCTCGCCGTCGCAGCGGAAAATGCAGCAACGTTGCAACTCAACAATGTCCAATGCATTACCAGCCACTGGTTTTCTGCATTACCAGCAAGCAATAAGTTTGACCTCATTGTCAGCAACCCGCCTTATATCGAAAGCAGTGACCCGCATTTGCAGCGGGGCGATTTGCGTTTTGAGCCCATAAGTGCGCTGGCCTCTGGCGTGGATGGCCTGCAAGATATCCGGCAGATTATTGTCCAAGCGCCAGCCTACTTGAATGCAGGCGGCTGGCTGATGCTGGAGCACGGCTACAATCAAGCCGAAGCCGTGCAGCAACTACTACAGGCAGTTGGCTTGCAACAGATTCAAACCCTGCACGATTTAGGTGGTAATCCGCGAGTCACCCTAGGGCAATGGCTGACAGCTGTGACAGAACAACAATAATCAATAAAAAATTAACTTATAAAATCACCCAAGGGGACAACTCATGATTCAGAAATTACGCCTGGCGATCCGCAACGACCTAGAGGCACCAGAAGAAACCAGGCACTTTGGCTCAGGCTGGTTAAGCGGTGTGGCCGCGCTGGTACTTGGTATCGCCAGCCTGTGCCTGTTACTGGGTGAACGTTTGCAAGGTGTGTTTTCAACCCAGATGCTGTCACCGCTCTACGCTTTGCCGCAGTTCACAATCATCGTTCAAGCTTTGTTATTAGCCAGCTTCTTGCTCGCTTGCAGCAACCTGGTGTTACGTCGCAACCGTGTGTTAGGGTTTACGGCCATTTTGCTGGTGTTGCTCACCATCACCATTGCCGAAACCATAGATGCACAGGCCGCGCGCACCAGCGGAGTTGCTCTTAGCCTGGACTGGTTTGTGCTCAATATCTTGCTCACCGGCTTTTTGTTTATCCCGCTGGAGAAACTGTTTGGCCGCCTGACCCAGCAACCCTTGTTCCGTGACGAGTGGCGCGAGGATTTGTTTTATTTTTTAATCAGCAGCGTATTTGTGCAAACACTGACCTTGTTTACGCTGGCACCTTCGATGACCATTTTGCAGTACACCGGCGATTGGGCCAGTATGCGACAGGTCATCGCCAGCCAGCCACTGTGGTTGCAAGTGATTGAAATCATGTTTTTAACCGACTTTGTGCAGTACTGGTTTCATCGCGCTTTTCACCAAATCCCTTTTTTATGGGGCTTCCACGCCGTGCATCACTCTGCCAAAAAGATGGACTGGCTGGCAGGGTCACGCATGCACATTGTAGAAATTATCGGTTTGCGCAGCATGACGGTGGTGCCGATGTATGTGCTCGGTTTTGCTGAAGGCGCTTTGCATCTCTATATTTTGCTGGTCTACCTCAACGCCACCTTTGTGCACGCCAATGTTCGCTTTAATGTTGAGTGGCTTAAACCGTTGATCGTCACTCCGCGTTTCCATCATTGGCATCACGGCATTGAAAAAGAGGCGATTGACGTCAATTTTGCCATTCACTTCCCGCTGTTCGACAAGTTGTTTGGCACTTATTACATGCCTAAAAACCAATGGCCCAGCGGTTATGGTATCGGCGGCCATCCCGTGCCTAATGGCTACTGGAAGCAATTGATGCATCCATTTAAAAAATAGCGCCCAGATCATTGCGCACGATTTTTGCTCTGAACAGTCTATCTGTGAGTAGCGAAAGGGCAACCATGTTTAATTTCAATGCAATCAAAGCGGTGCTGTTTGACCTGGACGGTGTGCTCTATGTCGGCCAGCAGCCAATAAATGGCGCGATTGAGGCGGTCGCTCATATCCGCAAAGCAGGGATTGCCGTGCGCTTTGTCACCAATACCAGCACCTTGTCGCTCGCCGCTTTGCAGCAAAAAATGAACAGCCTGGGCTTCAATGTAGTGCCAGAAGAAATTATCAGTGCACCACAAGCGACCATTCAATACCTAAAAAAACAGCCCAACCCGGTGTGTAAATTGTTGCTGGCAGACGACGTCAAAAAAGACTTTGCCTGTTTTGACCAATCTGAGCGGTCGGCCAACTATGTGGTGATCGGCGATATAGGCGATGCTTGGTCTTACGAGTTACTCAATGAGGTATTTCACTGCCTGGTGAATGGTGCACAGCTGATTGCGATTCACAAAAACCGTTTTTGGCAGACTGATACCGGCCTGCAAATGGACATCGGCGCGTTTGTCACTGGCCTGGAATATGCCAGCAATACCAAAGCCATGCTGATGGGCAAACCTTCGCAACATTTTTTCAATATGGCGATTGATGCTTTGCGCCTCAAGCCGCATGAAGTGGTGATGGTGGGCGATGATATTGATGCCGATGTCGGCGGTGCACAAGATGCAGGCTTGCATGGCGTGCTGGTGAAAACTGGCAAATACCGCGAAACCTATACCCGGCTGTCAGCGGTAGAACCTGATGCCACGATTCCGTCGGTGTCTGACCTGCCCGCATTATTGGGATGTTTGTCAGCAACGCCTTCTTAAAAGCAAGCCGCGTCCCATCTCGCTGTTTGGCGGGCTGCATAGTATAATTGCAGCATGTCTGAATCGAATTCTGTTGGTATCGTCAAAGCGCAGGTTGCGCATTTCACCCAGCCGCTCACCCTGAAAAGCGGCGCCGTGTTGCCACAATACCACCTGACCTATGAAACCTATGGTGAACTCAACGCGGCCAAAACCAACGCTGTGCTGATCTGTCACGCCCTGTCGGGCAACCATCACGTCGCTGGCCGCTACTCGGCAGAAGATAAATACCCTGGCTGGTGGGACAACCTGATTGGCCCCGGCAAACCATTAGACACCAATAAGTTTTTTGTCATTGGCTTGAATAACCTTGGCGGCTGTCATGGCAGTAGCGGACCTTCCAGTGTAGACCCACTGACCGACAAACCTTACAGCGCGACTTTCCCTGTAGTCACTGTTGAAGATTGGGTTGAATCACAAGCCCGCTTACTCGACTATTTAGGCATTGAGCAATTAGCAGCGGTAATCGGTGGCAGCCTGGGTGGCATGCAGGCGCTGCACTGGAACATCGTTTACCCTGAACGCGTGCGTCATGCCTTTGTGATTGCCTCTGCGCCTAATTTAACTGCGCAGAACATGGCGTTTAACGAAGTGGCGCGCCAGGCGATTATTACCGACCCAGAGTTTTTTGACGGCGATTATTACAACCACGGCACGGTACCGCGTCGTGGTTTGCGCATTGCGCGTATGCTAGGCCACATCACCTATTTGTCTGATGACGTGATGGGCGAAAAATTTGGCCGCAAGCTGCGTCATGGCGATGTGAAGTACAGTTTTGATGTCGAATTTGAAATGGAATCTTACTTGCGCTACCAGGGTGACAAGTTTGCCGGTGAGTTTGACGCCAACACCTATTTGCGCATGACGCGGGCGCTGGATTACTTTGACCCGGCGCTGGATTACGACGGCGATTTAAGCAAAGCATTGAGCCGTGCCCAGGCCAAATTTGTGGTGATTTCATTCACCACCGATTGGCGCTTTTCACCTGCGCGCTCGCGTGAAATTGTCAAAGCCCTGCTTGATAATGCCTTGCCGGTGAAATATGCCGAGGTCACCTCAGACCACGGCCATGACGCATTTTTGATGCCAGACCCGTATTACCACGACATCATGCGCGCATATCTGGAGCAGATTAAAGTATGACAAATGCGAAAATTACAAATATTCGCCCAGATTTTGCATTAATTACAAACTGGGTGCAAACAAAAGCCAAAGTCCTCGACCTGGGTTGTGGTGACGGCACGCTGCTGACGCATTTGCACGAAACCCTGGAAACCACTGGCTATGGCATCGAGAAAGACGACGCCAACTGGCTGGCGGCATTAAAAAATGGCGTCGATGTGATTCAAATGAACCTCGAAGAAGGCCTCTCCGGCTTTGAAGACCAGTCGTTTGATACCGTCATTTTGTCGCAAACTTTACAAGCCATGCACAACACCGAAAGCATCGTGCAAGAGATGCTGCGCGTAGGCCGCGAAGTGATTGTCACTTTCCCCAATTTTGGCTACTGGCGTAACCGCATGCAGATTACCTTCGGCACCATGCCAGTGTCTAAAAGCCTGCCTTACCAGTGGTATGACACACCCAACGTACACTTATGCACCATCAACGATTTTGACGATTTTTGCGTGCAGCACCAGATTCAGGTCATTGAACGCAAAGTGATTACCGGTGGCCAGGATGTGCACTTATTGCCCAACCTGATGGGTAATCTGGCGATGTATCGCCTGAGAAAACACAGCGCATGATCGATACGCCTGCAAACAATTATCTTATTTTCGCCGCCTAGGCTGACTGACGAATAAACACTGCAAACCATAGGGCGCATACGCATGCCGCCTTATCGCCCACAAAGGACCTCCGATTAAAATAACAGATGTATTGACTTCCATCTATTATTTATTAATAATGATAATCATTCTTATTATCAATTGAATAAGGATACATGGTAAGACGTTTGTGAGTAACGCAGCCAGTTAAAAGATTCTGGCGCGGATTAAAGGCGCCAGTCATTAATAATTACTCAAAAGGAAGTTAGTAAAATGAAAGCTCAATATTTAAGCATCGCTATCGGTGCAAGCCTGTTCGCAATCACCAGTCTGGCACAAGCCAACACGACTTACAGCAGCTTTGTCGATGTGGCTGACTCAGTCTCGTTTGATGGCTGGAACCAGCTGAACCGCAACCGCGTTGATGACACTGGCGCCGCCAACCCATTAACAGCCGCCCAATTGGCCGCAGGCACAGCAGGTAACGTGGCAGGTTCTGGCGACGCATTGCTGACCCAGGTTTCAGGCAGCTACTACCCCGCTGGCTTTGGTTTGTATGGTGATGGCAACCTGACATTCACTGACAATACCGTTGCAAGCAACCTCAGCGCACTGGCATTTCAGGGCATCGTCAATGACTTCAATGCGTCATTCGGTGGTGAAGCCTACACCATCACGCTGAGCTACAACGGCGGTAGCCAAGCCATTGCAGGCACATTGGTTAACTTTGTGAATACCGGCACGGTGGATGACTATTACTATTACTCCTGGGATTTGAGCGGCATTTCTACACCAATCACGTCTTACACCTTGAATTTCAGCGCTGGCTTCTCACAAGCGCTGGCCTTCCAGGTGGATCAGGTAGCAGCCGTATCCTCAGTACCAGAAGCTGACAGCTATGCCATGATGATGCTGGGCCTGGGCGTGATGGGTGCTGTTGCACGTCGTCGCAGCAAATAATACGCTCAACAATAACGCCATGAAAAAAGCCCCGGGGGTCGCCGGGGCTTTTTATTTGTTAAACACGCTAATTCAAATTCAACGCTTTCAAACGACGATACAGCGTATTTCTGCTCATGCCTAACTGGCGTGCCACAGCAGAGACATTCCCCGCCTGCTGTTGCATCGCCAGCCGAATCGCTTCATCGGACTGCGCCTTCAAGGTCAATACGGGTTGCAGCACAGGGTCACGCTCTGCCTCCACGGCCATTTCATCCAGAAAATCATGCGTCAGGTGCTGCCGTTCGATCACGCCGCCATCCGCCAGCGCCACCGCCGTGCGCAACACATTATGCAATTGGCGCACATTGCCAGGCCATGGGTGTGCGGCAAACACCGCCAGCACTTCATCACTCAGCGCAGCTTGGGGCGCCTGCTCAATTTGCAGAATCATCTGAATCAGGCGCGACATATCCTGACGCTGACGCAAGGCAGGCAACTGCACGGTCAGGCCATTGATACGGTAATACAAATCACTGCGGAACTCGCCCGCAGCGACTTTATCCTTGAGCTTCTGGTTGGTCGCGCTCAGCAATATAAAATTCACCGGAATGGATTTGCTGGAACCTAATGGCGTCACGCTACGCTCTTGCAAGACACGCAACAACCTGGCCTGCAACGACAACGGCATATCGCCAATTTCATCCAGGAACAAGGTGCCGCCATCGGCTTGCTGAATCTTACCGACATTACCTTTGCGCTTGGCACCGGTATACGCGCCTTCTTCATAGCCGAACAATTCAGCTTCAATCAATCCTTCCGGCAACGCCGCACAATTGACCGCAATAAACGTCTGCGCCCGACGTGCACTGGCATCATGAATCGCGCGTGAAAATAATTCTTTACCGGCGCCGGTTTCACCCAGGATCAACACCGGAATATCGCGGTTAAGCACTTGCTTGACCTGACTGATGGCTAATTTCAATTGCGGGTCGCCGCTGTCGAGCAATTCTAGGCTGGCGGCAGACTCACGAGGCACAGTCGGCACCGGCCGACTGGCAATGCCAGGCACCTGCTGCTGGCTGGAAGCACGCGCAAACAGGCGCGCACCATTGCGTAAACGCAATGGAAACAATACCTCGGATGACAAACCTCGCTGCTTGAAAGCTGACCATGATTCGTCAAAAATATCTTCAAACGGGATACGGCGGGCAGATAACACGTCTTGGTCCAGCGGCAGGCCAAACTGAAACTGGCCGCTGCGGTTAATTGCCTGCAACTGGCCTTGCGCATCAAATAAGGCCACGCCTTCCCACAAGGTGCCAATAAACTCTGGCCGCACGTGAAAATGCACACCGATTTCACCCTCGGCGGTGGCATGGAACAAACGGTTTTCGACCATTTGCGCGGCCATCTTCACCAAAGCCAGCGTGTGTTGTTGCGGCGCATTGAAATCATTAGACACATCCAGCGTCGCCACCAAATGATTGTTAGCCGCAAAAATAGGCACGGCAGAACAACTCAATGAATGATGGTAAGCCATAAAGTGCTCGGCACCCTGCACGCTGATCGGCAGACGCTCCACCAGGGCTGTACCAATGGCATTGGTGCCGCGGTGCTCCTCACTCCATGAGGCACCGGGCAACAATGAGGCGCGCACCTGGTTTTCTTCGACGCCTTCACCGCGCGTGCGCAGGATGACGCCTTCGCTGTCAGTGAGAATCACCAGACTGCGCGTATGGGCAATTTGCTCACTGAGTGTAAGCATTTCCGGCTCGGCATGCGTCAGCAATAAACGATTTTTTTCAAGTCGCTGCGCCAGTTCCTGCGCCGTAATAATCTGGTCTTCGGCTGGCGCCTGCTCATCTACGCCTTTGACCATGCACCGCCGCCATGAGCGTGCAATTGCCTCAGCAATGGCACGTTGGTCATCGCGCATGCCTGGCTGTGGCATTTGAGAAGCGGGCGGGGAATATTTATTGGGCATTTAACACTGCACACCTGTCACATTGCATTGAACAACTGTATCAGTATGACACAGTCGTGAACAATCGCCGCCACGCGGCCTGATTTCACGCCTGTTTCCATACATCATTAAGCGTTTGATTTTAATCTATTTTTTACTTTTTCCAAAATGAAACTGTGGATTGGCACGCGCGTTGCAATCAATGCACACACCGTCACAAGAGAAGCCTTTGTCGACGCTTGCAACACTACACATTCCAGCTTCACCGCAACCATTTTGGAGGTTATTTATGCAACAACGTATCAAGCTCGCCATCACTGCAATGATGCTAGCCAGCGTGAGCACCAGCGTATTGGCAAATGCCGAACTGGACGCCATGATGAAAGACGACAACCAGTGGCCGATGGCGCGTAAAGACTACGCAAACCAGGGTTACAGCCGTTTGTCACAAATCAACAAAAGCAACGTCAAACAATTAAAACTGGCATGGACATTTGCCACCGGCGTGAACCGCGGCCACGAAGGCGCGCCACTGGTGATTGGCAACACCATGTATATCCATACCGCGTTCCCTAACAATGTGTATGCACTGGATCTGGATGACAACCAGAAGATTCTTTGGTCATATTTCCCGAAACAGGATCCGGA